>JBDTNR010000248.1:0-5576 GCA_039933655.1 Betaproteobacteria bacterium
GCACGCTGCAGGCAGGGGCGACGTAGTAGAGCAGCGTGAAACCGACGACCGCTATCAGGAACGGCACGACGTCCTTGATGATCGCCACGCCGCTCTCGGCCAACGACACCGCTTCGAACGACTGGAGCAGTAGCCAGCGGACGAACATGATCGCCGCGCCGACCAGCAGCGGTCCGGCCGTGACGCCAACCGTGTACACCAGCACGCGCCGCAGCAGCGGCCGCTTGCGGCGCAGGCCCCAGATCTCGTTGATCTCGGATTCGACGGAATCGACGACGAGCGCGGCCGTGACGACGACGAACAGGATCCACACGCCCTTGAAGTTGGCGGCGGCCGAGGCGAGGCCGACGACGTACGTCTGCACGAGTTCGGAGGCGTCCTGCGGCAGCATGTAGCGCAGCAGGTAGTTCTCGAGGATCCGCACGAAATCCTGGAACACCGGGAATTCCGCGACGACGGCGAACGTCACGGTGGCGAGCGGCACCAGCCCGAGCAGCGTGGTGAACGACAGGCTGCCAGCGGCGCGCGTCCACCCGATGCCGGCCAGGCGGCTGCCGACACGCCGCAGCAGCGTGATGGGACCTACGAACGCCAAGGCGGGCTCGTCGGTGGGGGCGGATGCCGGACAGGAAACACTGGGCGAGCGGCGGAGGGGGAGGCGAAGGCGACAATGGGCGATTATCGCAGAGGCGCCAGCGGCGTAAGCTGGCGTGTGGCGCGTTCGCCAAAGTTGGGGTCAGAGCGGTAAGCATCGCCACAGTCGGGGTCAGAGCGGTAAGCATCGCCAAAGTCGGGGTCAGAGCGGTAAGCATCGGCGCGCGCGAACGAGCGGCATTCCGCACACAATTGCGGCCGATGCTTACCGCTCTGACCCCAACTTCGGACCCCACCTTCGGGGCCGATACATGCACAACGTCACTCCGCCCGCCCCCGCCACCGAAGTCGCCGTTCTCGGCGGCGGCTGCTTCCGGTGCCTCGACGCCATCTATCGCGGCTTGAAGGGCGTCGTCAGCGCCAAATCGGGGTACGCGGGCGGCGCGGGCGCCAACCCCGGCTACCGGGAGATCCGCACCGGCCGCATGGGGCACGCGGAGGTGGTGAGAATCACCTTCGATCCCACGGCGCTGTCGTTCCGCGATTTGCTGACGGTCTCTTTCACGATCCACGACACGACGACGCTCGACCGGCAGGGCAACGACGTCGGCACGCAGTAGTGGTCGGTGGTGTTCGCCCAGTCCGCCCCCCAGCGCGCCGTCGCGCACGACGTCATTCGCTCGCTCACCGAGGGCATGCTGTGGGACCAGCCGATCGTGACGGAAGTGATCGACGCGGCGCCGTTCTATCCGGCCGAGGCGTATCACCAGGACTACTTCGAGCGCAACACGAACCAGCCGGATTGCATGTTCGTCGTCACGCCCAAGGTGGCGAAGTTCCGCAACGCGTTCGCCGAGCGGATAGGGGTCAGAGCTGTAAGTATCGGCCATGATTGCGTGCGGAATGCCGCGCGTTTGAGCGCGCCGATACTTACAGCTCTGACCCCAAATACCCTCAATTCGCCCGCTTGGTCAGCCACCCGCCAGTCGCCAGACACACGCCCACCGACCAGAACACCGGCGTCAGGCCAACGGTAGCGCCGAGCGCGCCGAATGCCAGAGGCACCGCGACCGACATCGACTGCACGAGCGACATCCGGACGCCGGCAGCCTCGCCCATGCGCCCCGGCGGCGCGTGGCTGTGCAGCAGCGACATCACCATCGGCTGGCTCATTCCCAGCCCCAGTCCCAGCGCGAACGACAGCGCGATGAGCGTGGGCGCCGTCGTGGAAAACGGGAACAGCATGTAGACCAGGCCGGCCGTGACGAGCGCGATCGTCAGCACCTGATGTTCGGTAAACCGCCGAACGATCCAGCGCATCGAGAAACGCACGACGAACGTCGCCGCCGCGAACGACGCGAGGATGACGCCGATCTGCGACGCGGACAGGCCGATCGCCGCGCCGTAAACGGGAATGACGATCGTGTGCAGGTCCCAGCCCATCGCCAGCAGCACGTTGACGAAGAACACACGGCGCAGCTTGACGTGCTTCAGGAGCGCGAACGCGCTGCCCGGATGCCCATGGACGCGCGCCGGGTGCGGCCCCGGCAGCGCGAGCTTGTCCCATCCGAGGACGACCACCGGGATGAGCGGCAGCACCGCCAGCACGGCGAACGCCCGGTGGAAGCCGCCATGGTCAATCGTGAAGCCCGCGATCAGCGGCCCCAGGAAACCCGAGATCGAATAGCCGAGCGCCAGCAAGCTGAAATTGTGCGCACGGTCCACGGGAGCGCCCAGTTCGCCGGTCGCGTTCTGCGCCGGCACCTGGAACAGCATGAACCCGACGCCAACGATCGTCGCGCTGAGAAAGAGTGCGGTGAATCCCGGCACCAGCGCCGGCAACGCGGAGCCCGCGACCAGCGCGATGGAACCGACGAGCATGGGCCGGCGCGCGCCCACGCGGTCGGAGAGCCGTCCTGCCGTCACCGCCAGGAACATCGGCAGCAGCGCGTAGAGCGCGAGCAGCAGGCCCACGACGGCGGTCGACGCGCCGAGTCGCAGCGCTTCGAGTGAAACGGTGATCCGGTTCCCGGTAAGGACGACGTGGTTCGCGATACCCAGGCAAATCAGCGCGGTGAGCGTGGGATTGCGACCGAAAAGCCGCGTCATGGAGCAATGCGCCCGATGTGCCACTCCCGTTGTTCCAGCCGGTACACGACGCGATCGTGCAGCCGTGATGGTCGCCCCTGCCAGAACTCGAAGCGCTCCGGCACCAGCCGGTAGCCACCCCAGTGCGGCGGGCGCTCGACGTCCTCGCCCGGAAAGCGGTGCTCGGCATCGGCAAAACGCGCTTCCAGCGCGGCGCGGCCTGCGAGCGGTTCGCTCTGCGGCGACGCCCATGCGCCGAGGCGCGACAACCGGGGACGGACCCTGAAGTAGGCGTCCGCCGTTGCGATATCCACCTTTTCGATCGCGCCTTCGATGCGGATCTGCCGCTCGAGCTCCGGCCAGAAGAACAGCAGCGCCGCCCACGGCCGCGCCGCGAGCTCGCGTCCCTTGCGGCTGTTGTAGTTGGTGTAGAACGTGAGGCCGCGCCCGTCGACTTCCTTGAGCAGCACGATGCGCGCCGACGGCCGGCCCTCGGCGTCGACGGTGGCCAATGTCATCGCATTGGGTTCTGGGACCTTCGCGGCCACCGCGGCATCGAACCAGTGGGCGAACTGGCGCAGCGGATCACGGTCGACGTCGCGTTCATCGAGCTCGGCCTGCTTGTACTCGATGCGCAGGTGGGTGAGGTCGTGACGGGAGTGTGCCATTCGGCGGACGAAACATGGGCGTGGTGTCGCGCCCATCGAAGCGCCATCTTACCCGTTTGGCGAATGGCCGTTTTGGCGGTCGCCGGAGGCGCTAGTAAACGCGGGTAATGCGATAGCCCTGCGCGCGGATCATTGCCAGCAGTCCGTCGCTCCCCTGCAGATGCAGTGCGCCGACCGCCACGAATACGCGGCCCTCGCGCAGCGGCAGGAACAGGCGATGCGCCATCTGCACCGAGCGGTTGACGACGAGATGCTTGTGCAGCTCCGCGAGATGCGGCGCGAGCGCGGGATCGGCGCGCCCCGGCGCCGCCGCCAGCCGCCGCAGCCGCTCGAGGTCGCGCGCAAGCCACGCCTCTATCGCCGCCTCGTGATCCGCGGCGCTGCGCTCGCGCCGGTCGAGCGTCCAGCGTACCAGCGCCACCTGACTCGCCACAGGAATCGTGTCGAGGGCGGCCACCTGCTCATCCGGCAGTTCAAGGCCGATGACGCGCATCCGGCGTCCATGCGCCTCGTCGATCAGCACCTCGTCGAGGATCGGCGCCGGATCCTGCTGGTACGGTCGCGCGAGCATCAGCAGCACCGCCCATGGCTTCATGCGTGCGAACGCGTCCGGCGCTGGTGCGTTCGGCCCCAGCGACGTCTGGATCCGCGCGAGAGTGGCGGCGTCGAAGTAGTCGGCGAGGCGGCGTGCATCGTGGAACTGGCCCGCGGCGAGAAAGTCCGGCAGCTCCTCGGGTGTCAGCAGGACTTCCGGTGCAAGCCAGCGCGAGGACGCCAGTGCATGGGCGACGGCCGGCGGAATCCGGGTGACGCGAGGGTCGTTCGAATGCATGGTGCCGAACACCCACGACGACGGCGTGCCCGGCGCGTCGACGCGAAACAGCAGGCCGTGCCGGAAGGCGGCGGACGGCGGCGACGCGACCGCAACGGACGCCGCGACCAGCGCGCCGAACAGCGCGGCCACCGCACCTCGACGCCACCTACTGCGCAAATTTCTTCTCGTAGGCCGCCGCGAGCCGCGCGAGCACGCCCTCCGCGCGCATCTTGTCGACGGCGTCGGACAGCGCCGCCACCACGGCCGGCGACGTTTGCGGACTGCATGCCAGATACAGCGGGATCTCGCGGACGACGAACACGAGCTTGATGTCGCTGACCTTGGCCGCGGTCGCGACGTCGCGCGCTCCGAAGTAGCCGGTGACCCAGAGGTCGATGTGATTGGGATCCTCCCGTGCCAGGAAGAGCCTTGGCGGGTTCAGCCGGTCCTCCAGCACCTGCCTGATGTTGGTGACTCCATTTTCCTTCAGGTAATCGACCTTGGCGTCGTTGACAACGCCGCCGATCCGGAGCGGCTTCAGATCGGCGAGCAGCCGCACGCTGCCGCCGAAGTCGCCCTTTCCGTAGACACCCCACAAATTGCTGGCGAGCGGTCCCACCCAAGTGAATAGTTTTTCGCGGCTGTCCAGGCGCGCGGTGGCGAACAGGCACGTGTCGCGTTCGGCCTGCGTGCGCGTATACGCGCGAGTCCACGGCAGCAGCTCGATCTTGTACGGCACGTTGGCGCGCCTGGCCGCTTCCGAGACCAGCTCGGTGACGAGGCCGGTAAGCTTGCCGTTCTCGGTGTAGTTGAACGGCGGGTTCTCCTCCGTCAGCAACGTGACCGCCGCCGCCGGCGCCGCAGCGAAGGCGGCGATGAATGACACGGTGACGAGAAGCGTGGCGAGGCGATTGGCGGCGGGCATCGGAGGGCAATGCGGGAGTGGGTTCCCATTCTCGCGCGCCAGCGCGCCGCTGCCAATGGGATCGCCACCGCAGTGGGCCCGTCGGCGCGCATCGGATTGCCGAAGTCGGGTGGGGTCGCGCCGGTGATCCTGACCGTCGTTACCGTCACCGTACTCATGCTCCAGGCGATCGTCGGCGTGAGCCTGATGACCGCCGGCCGGCGGTCTGCGCGGGCGCGCAGCGCCCTCGGGCGGTGACGGCACATCCTGGGGATTCATCCGCGGACTTTAAGGGCTGGCCGGGTGCGGCGAGTACGCGCCACGCAACACTGGTGTGCCGCCCTTGCCCTTTCCCTCGCAAAGCGCATTCCCTTCCTCTGAAAATGCGGTATAGTCGGCCGCGATGGAGCGGTATCCCTTGACAGGAGGGCCTGCTTCAGATCGATCGGCCTAGTCCGCTCGCACCAAACGACAGGAAGGAGACCCATGGCTACTGCCAAGAAAGCTG
>JBDTNR010000249.1:0-5575 GCA_039933655.1 Betaproteobacteria bacterium
CGATGGCGGGCGTGACCGACGTCGACGTCGCACGCGGGCTGTTTTTCAGCCATACGATGCTCGCCCTCGACGCCGCCATCGAGGGCCAGGGCGTGGCGCTCGCACCGACGCCGCTGGCCGAGCGCGAACTGCAGCGCGGGGTCCTCGAGGTGGTCGATTCGCGCCGCTTCGTGCCCGGCACCGGCATCTACCTCGCGTGGCCCCGGCGCGGCCTGCGCACGCTGTCGCCCGCGGCCACCGCATTCCGCGACTGGGTGATCGAGGAAGCGCAGCCCGCGGCGAAGGCGCCGGCCATCGTCGCCAAGTTGCCAGTCGCCGTCAGGACTCGCGCGAAAGCGGCGAAAGCAGCGAAGCCACGCGGTTCCCGCCGGTAGCCGCCGCGCCGCATTCGCGTCAGGCCGCCGCCCGCTCGCGTCGCGCCGCAACCGATGCGCCGCGCCGGCTACCCGTCGCGGCGGTGGGCCCGGTCGTCCTGCCGATCGGCAACCGGTCGCGCGGATAGCGTGGAACGCGGTCGCTCCGTTACCATCGGCGGCCCCGACCTTCGAGCGCCGCCGGATGCCAAAGGCATTGCCGCGGCCGGCGCTTGGGGCCATTTGACGATCGGAACGAATCCATGAGCGACCAAGGCTACCTGCGGCATCCGACCCTCCAGGCCGACACGATCGTCTTCGTCTGCGACGACGATCTGTGGAGCGTGGACGTAAACGGCGGCACCGCGCGCCGCCTGACGGCGGGATTGGGCGAGCCCGCCACGCCGTGCCTGTCGGCGGACGGCAAGTGGCTCGCGTTCGTCGGCCGCGACGAGCAACATCCCGAGGTGTACCTGATGCCGGCGGAAGGCGGGCCGGCGCGGCGGATGACATGGCTCGGGCCGGACGTGATGGTGCGCGGCTTCACGCGCGACGGCCACCTCCTCTTCGTCACCACGCACGGCCAGCCGTTCTTCCGCAACTACCGCGCGTATACGCTCGACCCGGCGGGCGGCATGCCGCAGCTCTTGCCGCTCGGCCAGGTGAATCACCTGGCGTTCGGCCCCGGCGACGCGAAGGTGATCGGCCGCAACACCGCGGATCCCGCGCGCTGGAAGCGCTATCGCGGCGGTACTGCGGGCCACCTGTGGATCGACGCTGCGGGCAGCGGCCAGTTCCGGCGGATGACCGAGCTCAAGGGCAACATCACGAGCCCGATGTGGATCGGCGACCGGGTGTACTTCCTGTCCGACAGCGAGGGTGTGGGCAACCTCTACTCGTGCACGACCGACGGCTCCGACCAGCGCCGGCATACCGACCACGACGACTACTACGCGCGCCACGCGCAGACCGACGGCAAGCGGATCGTCTATCAGTGCGGCGCGCAGATCTGGTGTTTCGATCCCGCGTCGGGCCAGTCGCGGCAGGTGCCGATCCGCGTGCCCGCGCATCGCACGCAGGCGGCGCGCAAGTTCGTCGCCGCCGCGGATTTCTTGGGCGGCTTCGACGTGCATCCGGCTGGCCACAGCGTCGCCGTCGACGTCCGTGGCAAGCTCTTCACATTCGGGCTGTGGGACGGCGCGGTGCGCCAGCACGGCATGGCCGACGGCGCGCGCCACCGGCACGCGCAATGGCTCCCCGATGGCGCGACGCTGGTCGCGATCAGCGACGAGACCGGAGAGGAACGTGTGCAGGTGTGGAAGGATGGCACGACGCGCACGCTGCCGTGGGACGTCGGTCGCGTGGTGACGCTGCTGAGCGCGCCGCGCGGCGCGCAGGTCGCCATCTCCAATCACCGCAACGAAGTGCTGATCGGCGACCTCGACGCCGGCACGCTGACCGTCGTCGATCGCAGCCAGGACGGCCGCACGGAGGATCTCGCGTGGTCGCCTGACGCCGCGTGGCTCGCCTACCAGAACTGGACCGATCCACGGCACTGCGCGATCAAGCTCTACGACATCGCCGGCAAGACGGCGACACTCGTCACGCAGCCCGACTTCCGCGACTACGCGCCGGCGTTCGATCCGCAGGGCAAGTATCTCTATTTCCTGTCGATCCGCACGTTCGACCCGGTGTACGACAGCGTGCAGTTCGAGCTGTCGTTCCCGCGCGCGGCACGGCCGTATCTCATTGCATTGCAGGCGGGTGCTAAGCCGCCCTTCGATCCGGAGCCCAAGGGACTCAAGCCCGAAGAACCCGCGGGCAATGGCAAGGGCGAAGGCAACGCGGCGCCGGCGCCGCTGCGCGTCGACCTCCCCGGCATCGCGCGGCGCGTGGCGGCGTTCCCGGTGGCCGAAGGCAAGTTCGGGCAGATCGCCGGGGTGGCGGGCCACAAGGTGATCTGGACGCAGCTGCCGATCGTCGGCGCGCATGGCCGCGGCGGCCACAAGGACGCGCCGGCGCGGCTCGAACTCTTCGACTTCGACACGTTGCGCGCGGAACTGCTGCTCGACAAGGTGACGCGCTTCGCGCTCGCGGCCGATGGCATGACGCTCGTCGTGCGCGAAGGCAAGAAGCTGCGCGCGATACCGGCCAACCGCAAGCTCGATCCGGAAGCAGCGAAGGGCGACACGCCGTCGCGCAAGACCGGCTGGATCGACCTCGCGCGCATTCGCGCCGCCGTCGATCCGCGCGCCGAATGGCGGCAGATGCTGCACGAAGTGTGGCGGCTGCAGCGCGATCATTTCTGGACGCCCGACATGTCGGGCGTGGACTGGCAGGCGATGTACGATCGCTACACGGCATTGCTCGACCGCGTCGCCACGCGCGGCGAGCTGTCGGACCTGATCTGGGAGATGCAGGGCGAACTCGGCACGTCGCACGCGTATGAAATGGGCGGCGACTATCGCAAGCCGCCGCCGCTGACGCTCGGGCACCTGGGCGCGGAGTTGAAGCTCGCGGCCGACGGCATGACCTACGAAATCGCGCGCATCGTCGCCGGCGATCCGTGGGACCCGGGCCACGATTCGCCGCTCAACGCCATCGGCGTGGAGGCTCGGGTAGGCGAGCGCATCGTCGCCGTCAACGGACAGCCGGTGTCCCGCGCGCTGCCGCCGCAGGCGCTGCTCGTCCATCAGGCGGGCGCCAAGGTCGAGCTGACGCTGGCCGGCGCCGACGGCACGCGCACCGCGCTCGTCACCACGGTCGCCGACGAGGTGCCCGCACGCTATCGCGAATGGGTCGAGCGCAACCGCGACTGGGTGCATGCGCAATCGAAAGGCCGCGTCGGCTACTTCCACCTGCCGGACATGCAGTCGGCGGGCTTCGCCGAGTTTCATCGCTATTTCAGCGCCGAATGCGATCGCGACGCGCTGATCGTCGACCTCCGCTACAACCGCGGCGGCCACGTCTCGCAACTGTTGCTCGAAAAGATCGCGCGCAAGCGCAACGGCTACGCGCTGTCGCGCTGGATGCGGCCGTCGCCCTATCCGGACGAATCGGTAGCCGGCCCGGTGGTGGCGCTGGCCAACGAGCACGCAGGTTCGGACGGCGACATCTTCTCGCACAACTTCAAGCTGATGGGACTGGGTCCACTGGTCGGCACGCGCACGTGGGGCGGCGTCGTCGGCATCTGGCCGCGGCACGCGCTGGCCGACGGCACCGAGACCACGCAGCCCGAGTTCTCGTTCTGGTTTTCCGACGTGGGTTTCGGCGTCGAGAACTACGGGACCGATCCGCAGATCGAGGTCGACAATGCGCCGCAGGATGCCGGCAGCGGGCACGATCGGCAGCTCGAAACCGCGCTCGCGACCGCGCTCGATCTCGTCCTGAAAGCCAAGCCGGGAATACCGGAGTTCGGGACGAAACCAACGCTCAAGCACGCGCCGCTGCCACCGAGGAAATAGCGCACATCCATCGGGGTCAGAGCTGTAATTATCGGCTCGCGGAACGATGAGCGTTCTCTGCGCCGACACGGCCGATAGTTACAGCTCTGACCCCGAAGCGAAGATCGGCCGATAGTTACAGCTCTGACCCCGATGCGAGGCTGACCTGCATTTCGTGCATGATGGCGTCGCCAGGCCGATGCCTCCATGGACGAACGAACAGCCCTTGCCGTGACCGCGGTCCGCGCGGTCGAGACCGCCGACCGCGCGCGCGCGGTCTGGACCGACGACGACCGGGCATGGGCGAGCCGCACGGCCGCGCAGCGCGTGGGCGCCGAAGCCGCGCCCGCGGCGTTCATCGCACGGCGCGCGCTGCTGGCGTTCGAGCGCCTGCGCGAGCGCCGCAATGGCGTCTGCCAATTCGCGTCCGGCTGGCGGTGGCGGCCGTGGGTGGGCGTCGCGCTCGTCGCGCTCGCCTTCGCCTGCGGTGTGGCCACCGACTGGATCGGCGGCGCGCAGCGCATCAACATCGTGTACTCGCCGGTGCTGCCGCTCGTGCTGTGGAACGTCGCGATCTACATCGTGCTCGCCGCAGGATTCGTCATCCGCTACGGCGAGGCCGGGCCGACCGGTCCATTGCGTCGGGGTGTCGCCTGGCTCGCCGGCACCGTCCGCACGACGCGGGTTTCGAAACGCGTCGCGGACGATCCCACGGCACGCGCGGTCGCCGCCTTCGCCGCCGACTGGACCGCCCGTGCGACGCCGCTGTACGCCGCCCGCGCCGCGCGCGTGCTGCACTTCGCCGCCGCGGCGCTGGCTGCCGGCGTCATCGCCAGCATGTACGCGCGCGGCCTGGCGCTCGAGTTCCGCGCCTCGTGGGAAAGCACGTTTCTCGACGCGTCGATGGTGCGCACGCTGGTGGCCGCGCTGTACGCCTCCGGCGCCGCCGTCACGCGCATTGCGATCCCCGACGTCGCGCAGATCGCGGCGATTCGTGCACCGGGCAGCGAGAACGCCGCGCAGTGGCTGCATCTGATGTCCGCCACGCTGCTGTTCGTCGTGATCGTGCCGCGGCTCGCGCTCGCCGCCGCGATGGGCGTGATCGAACGCCATCGGGCCGCACGGCTGATCGACGATGTCGGCGAGCCCTACTTCCAGCGTGTGCTGCGCGGATTTCACCAGGGCCCCGTCACCGTCCATGCGGCGCCGTACAGCTTCGCGGTTTCGCCTGAGGCCGTGGCGACGCTCAACTCGCTGCTCGCGCCTTCGCTCGGAGGCAACGTGACATTGCGGGCGATAACCCCGGTCGCCTATGGCGACGAGGACGCGCCACTGGCGATCCCCGACGACACCGCGCCGCTGGTCGCGCTGTTCAACGGCATTGCCACGCCGGAGCCCGAAGCGCATGGTCGCTGGCTTGCCGCGCTGGCCGCGCGGCGCGGCGCGCGGGTCATGGTCGTCGACGAGTCGGCGTTCAACGCGCGCTGGCCCGATGATGTGACGCGCCGCGACGATCGTCGACGCCTGTGGCGTGACTTCGCGGCCGACGCCCGGCTCGACCCGGTGTTCGTCGACCTCGCGCATCCGGATGTGGAGGCGGCCGCCGCGGCCTTCGACCGCGTATTCGAAGCACCGCCGCCATGACCGAAGTCAACGCCGCCGCGGTCGCGCTGTCGCTGATCTCGCATACCAACGCGGGCAAGACCACGCTCGCGCGCACGCTGCTCGCGCGCGACGTCGGCGACGTGCGCGACGCGCCGCACGTGACGACGGAGGCCG
>JBDTNR010000250.1:0-5568 GCA_039933655.1 Betaproteobacteria bacterium
GGCCACCGCGCGGGTATAGGCCAGCAGGCCGCCGGCGAGGATGACTTTTTGCGTCAGGGGATCCTGGCCGGCCAGGAATTCCTCGATGGGAATCGCCTCGCCGGACTGCAGCCGGTCGACGATGCCGAAGTCGCTCGTCGTCAGGAGGCCGATGTTGTGGCAATTCTGCCGATAGATGCGCTCGAAGTTCTCGGCCACGATCAGCCGGATGCCGGCCGCTTTTTCCGCGATGGGACTGTGCTCGCGTGACGAGCCCTTGCCGTAGCGCTTGCCGCCGACGGTGACTTCGAAGCCGCCGTTGCGCACGGCGTCGTCGCCGATCGGAAACCGGTCGCCGCACTTCAGGCCCACGTAAGGAACGCGTCCCAGGCGGTCGTCGAACACGAGCATCCGCGTCGTCGGCGTGATCTCGTCCGTCGACACGTTGTCGCGCAGCGGGCCGGCCTGAGCGCGCGTCAGATCCTCTCCCGCGAGCTGGCGTTCGACCGCAGTGGGATCCTCGGCGAGGAACAGGACGCGGCCGGTGAGGGAGAAGGTCTTTTCCATAATGATGCGTGACAGGTCCTGGGTTCGCCGGGCCGCACCGCCGGCGGCGTCCGAAAAATGTCAGGTGAGGGCGCCGGCCGTGGAGCGCAAGCATTCGCGCCGACGGCGCCTGGCTGCCATGATACGCGTCACGCCGCGAGGTGCCGCCGGGCCGCGAAACCGGGCGGCTGGTCTGCTTGCCGTGCCGCAGGCCTGCTTCCCCGCTTGCCTGAACGAATCGCGGTTCGGTACCCTCATCGGTTCACCATCAGGAGACCACCCATGGCCGTCGCCCGATTCGCCGAACTCAAGAAGACGCTGTACACCGCCGTGCTGTCCGATGTGCTGGACAGCTTGGGGCATATGCACCAGGCGATGCGGCCGTTCGTGCGGCCGCTCGACGACGCGTCCGTGATCATGGGGCCGGCGCGCACCGGATTGTGGATGAACGTCTATTCGGTGACCGAGGGCGAGAATCCGTACGAACACGAGATGGCGCTGCTCGACGACTTGAAGCCGGGCGACGTGGCCGTGTTCGGCTGCGGCGGCCCGACCGAGCGTGTCGCGCCGTGGGGCGAACTATTGTCGACCGCCGCGACTTGCCGTGGCGCGGCCGGATGCGTGACCGATGGTCTCGTGCGCGACGTGCGGCAGATCCGCGCGATGAAATTCCCCGTGTTCCACGGGGGCATCGGTCCGCTTGACTCGCGCGGACGCGCCAAGATGGTGGCCATCGACGTTCCCACCGAATGCGGTGGTGTCGGTGTTGCGACCGGCGACATCGTGTTTGCCGACGTCGACGGCGTGGTCATCATTCCGGCCGCGATCGCCGACGATGTCATTGCCAAGGCGCTCGTCAAGGTGACGGCGGAGAACCGCACGCGCGACGAACTGCTGCAGGGCCGGCTGCTGACGGACGTTTACGCCAAATTCGGGGTGCTCTGACGGCGGGGCGGTCGTTGCCTGTCAGGCGCGGTCAATAGGAGCGCGGCAGGCCGAGCACGTGCTCGGCGACGTAGGACAGGATCAGGTTGGTGCTGATCGGTGCGACCTGGTAGAGGCGCGTCTCACGGAACTTGCGCTCGACGTCGTATTCGCTGGCGAAGCCGAAGCCGCCGTGGAACTGGAGACAGGCGTTGGCGGCTTCCCACGACGCGTCGGCCGCCAGCAGCTTGGCCATGTTGGCCTCGGCCCCGCACGGCGCGTGCGTGTCGTACAGCGCGCAGGCCTTGAACCGCATCAGGTTGGCGGCTTCGACGTTGACGTACGCACGCGCGATCGGAAACTGCACGCCCTGGTTCTGGCCGATCGGCCGGCCGAATACGATGCGCTCGCCGGCATACTTGACGACGCGGTCGATGAACCAGTAGCCGTCGCCGATGCATTCGGCGGCGATCAGCGCCCGTTCGGCATTGAGGCCGTCGAGCAGATACGTAAAACCTGCGCCCTCGTCGCCGATCAGGTTCTCCGCGGGTATCTCGAGGTTGTCGAAGAAGATTTCGTTGGTCTCGTGGTTGACCATGTTGGCGATCGGCCGCACCGCCATTCCCGCACCGAGGGCGGTACGCAGGTCGACGAGAAAGATGGACATCCCCTCGGACTTCCGGCGCACGTCGACAAGCGACGTCGTCCGCGCGAGCAGGATCATGAAATCCGAGTGCTGCACACGCGAGATCCACACCTTCTGCCCGTTGATCACATAGCGGTCGCCGCGGCGCACCGCCGTCGTCTTGATCTGCGTCGTGTCGGTGCCAGTCGAAGGCTCCGTCACGCCCATTGATTGCAGGCGGAGCTCGCCGCTGGCGATCTTCGGCAGCAGGTCGCGCTTCTGCGCCTCCGAGCCATGACGCAGCAGCGTGCCCATGTTGTACATCTGGCCGTGGCAGGCACCCGAATTCCCGCCGGAACGATTGATCTCTTCCATGATTACCGACGCCTCGGTGAGGGAGAGGCCCGAACCGCCGTAAGCCTGCGGGATCAGCGCGGCCAGCCATCCGGCCTTCGTCAGTGCGTCGACGAACTCGACCGGGTAGGCGCGCTCCGCGTCCACTCGCTGGAAGTACGTGGACGGGAACTGCGCGCACAGCGCGCGCACGGCATCGCGGATATCGGCAAAGCGGTCGGCGGATGGCGTCACGGTGGAAGGTCCCTCGATAGCAGCGCTTCGCATTGTCTCAATTCTGCTCGCTGCGCCGGCACAATCGCACGATTTGCCGCGTGCGTCGGTGCGCGCGTAGTCCACACGATGGAGTTGGCAGGCATGCACTGGCGCAGGCTGGGCCCCACGGGGTTCGACGTCGCGCCGCCGGCGCTGGTCGGCTACGTCTTCGGGCGCACGCCGACCGCGCAGCTCGACGAGAACATGGGCGCGCTGCGCATCGTGCTCGATGCCGGCGCGCTCGTCACGCTGGAGGCGGCGAGCGCCTGACGCCGGCGCGGCGCCGCGGCGACCAGCGCGTCAGACGTTGGGAATCGTGCCGCCGCTGCTGCGGGCGATGATCGCCAGGAACTCGCGGCGGGTGGCTGCATCCTTGCGGAACGCGCCCAGCATGCGGCTCGTCACCAGCGCAACTCCGGGCTTGTGGACGCCGCGCGTCGTCATGCACTGGTGCGCGGCTTCGACGACGACGGCCACGCCCTTGGGCTGCAGCACTTCCTGCAGCGTGTCGGCGATCTGCACCGTCATTTTTTCCTGGATCTGCAAGCGGCGCGCGTAGACCTCGACGAGCCGCGCCAGCTTGGAGATGCCGACGACGCGCCGGTCCGGCAGATAGCCGATGTGCGCGCGGCCGATGATCGGCGCCATGTGATGTTCGCAGTGGCTTTCGAAGCGGATGTCGTTCATCACGATCATCTCGTCGTAGCCGTCGACCTCGGAAAATGTCTTGGCCAGGATTTCCTGCGGATCCTGTTCGTAGCCCGAATAGAATTCGCCGTACGAACGGACGACGCGGTCCGGAGTCTCGAGCAGGCCTTCGCGATCCGGATCGTCGCCCGCCCAGCGAATCAGCGTGCGTACGGCGGCGATCGCTTCGTCGCGCGATGGTTTCGTCGGCTTGGTGGGTTTGCGGCTGGGGCGGCGGGAGGTCGCATTCATCTTGGAGTTCGCTTTCTGTGGGGCGGCCGCGGCCGTAAACGATGGCCATGAGGCGTTCCCGTGATTCTCCCACGAACGTCGGGCGTCCCCGACTGGACATCCACGGCGCGCCTGGGCCTAACTCCGTACCACGAAAGCGGTTTTGATGACGCGACCCGGGGCGCGCGATTGGCGTATTATGACGATGGCATAGTTTGCCGTGGCGCGTCCGCAAGGGCGCCCGTGCCCGAAGTCGTGCTGGAGGTATCGCCATGAACTTCGCCCGTTCCCTTTGCCGGCTGGCCGCAGTCGCGCTGGCGGCCGCCGCGCTGGTCGCCGCCGCGCCGGCGGCCGCCGCCATCACGTGGAACGCGGCCTATGGCGGACTGACCCAGCCGGTGGAAATCACCAGCGCCCGCGACGGCAGCGGCCGCCTGTTCATCGTCCAGCAGACCGGCCAGATCCGTGTCGTCAGGAATGGCTCGCTGCTCGCGACGCCGGTCCTCGATCTCTCCGGCGTCACGACGTCGACCGGCGAGCAGGGCCTGCTCGGTGCCGCGTTCCACCCGCAGTACGCGTCCAACCGCCAATTGTTCGTCAACTACACGCGAACCTCCGATGGCGCGACGGTCATCGCCCGCTACACGGCGGCGACGGCCGCCGCCGACGTCATCGACCCGGCGACCGCGCAGGTGCTGCTCGTCATCGCGCAGCCCTACGGCAATCACAACGGCGGCGCGCTGAAGTTCGGCGTCGACGGCTACCTGTACATCGGCATGGGCGACGGCGGTGACGCCAACGATCCGCAGGGGCGCGCACAGGACAAGACGTCGCTCCTCGGCAAGATCCTGCGCATCGACGTCGATCACGGTACACCCTATGCGATTCCGCCCGGCAATCCGTTCGCGAACGGCGTCGGCGGCCTGCCGGAGATATTCGCGATCGGCCTGCGCAATCCGTGGCGAATCTCGTTCGACCGTGCGAACGGCGATTTCTGGATCGGCGACGTGGGCCAGGGCGCCATCGAGGAGATCGACCTCCTGCCCGCCGGCACCGGCGCCGGCGCCAACTTCGGATGGCGCGTGCTCGAAGGCACCACGTGCACCGGGCTCCCGGGCCCCGTCACCTGCACGGATCCAACGCTGACGCCACCCGTGCTCGAGTACTCGCACGGCGTTGGCTGTTCCGTCACCGGCGGCTTCGTCTATCGCGGCGCGGCCGTGCCCGCACTGGCGGGGCAGTACGTCTACGGCGATTTCTGCAGCGGCCGGCTGTGGGCCGCGCAGAAGAACGCGTCGAACCAGTGGATTGCCACGCAACTCGGCGTCACCGGGTACGGCATCAGCGGCTTCGGCGAAGACGACGCCGGCGAACTCTACTTCGCTGACTACGGCACCGGCGACATCTACAGGTTCGCCGACACGACACCCCCGACCGGACCGGTGTTGTCGTTGAGCGCGACGAGCCTCGCGTTCGGCGACGTCGTCGTCGGTGGGACGAGCCCCGCGCAGACCGTCACCGTGACCAACGCGGGCGTCGGTACGCTGACGCTGTCGGCGCTGACGATGCCGGGCGCGCCTCCGCGCGGCGGCGCGATGGAGTTCATGCGCGGCGGCTCGTGCGCCGCGGGCACCGGCCTCACCGGCGCGCAGAGCTGCACGATCACGTTCACGCTGAAGCCGGCGGCGCTGGGGGCGCGCACGTCGTCGCTCGCCGTCGCCAGCAACGGTGGCAACGCGACGATCCCGCTCGCGGGCAACGGCGTCGTGCCCCCTCCCGCGCCCGTGCTGTCGTTGAGCGCGACGTCGCTCGGCTTCGGCAGCGTGGTGCTCGGCAGTAGCAGCGTGACGCTGACCGTCACGATCGCCAACGCCGGCGGCGGCATGCTCACGCTCGCGTCGCTCACGGCGGGCGGCACCAATCCCGGCGACTTCGCACGTACCGGGACCTGCGCCAACGGGGTGAGC
>JBDTNR010000251.1:0-5565 GCA_039933655.1 Betaproteobacteria bacterium
CGCCTGTTGCGGCTCGCCGAGATGGTCGCCGTCCGCAAGTCCGGCCTCGTCTGGGAGGTGACGGTCGCGGGACTCTCCGATCGCCGCGGCGGCGCGGCCGATGCCGCGAAGCTCTACGGCGAGACCGAGGCAAGCGTGAAGGCGCGCGACGCGATGCTGCAGGAGCGGCGCGCGGCGCAGGAGGCGGCGCCGCAGTTGCCGGGACGCCCCACCAAGCGGCAACGGCGCAAGCTCGAGGATTTCCTCAACGAACCCTAGCGCGCCCTTCGCCGGCGGCTTCGACCATTGCGGCGAGCGCCAGCGCGGCGATACGGTCCGCCGCAACGGCACCGCCGCGCGGATACGCCGCGTCCAGCGGACGACGTGCCCGAGCCCGGCATCACGCACCCCGCTGCGGATCGCCGCACCGGACAGCGCGACATCCACCCGGTCGCGGATGATGTCCGCCGCCAGCATGGCGGTACCCAACGGTAGCGCGAGCAAGCTGCCCGCACGCGGGGCAGGCATCGCGGGCGGCCGTCAGCAGAGGCTTATATTGGCGAAGTCGATGATGAAGCCGGGCTGGCGGTAGGCGCGCAGGATCAGCCAGGCGAGCGCCGCCGCGAGCAGCAGGCCCACCGTGTGCCAGAGCGTGCGCCGCGACAGGAAGCGACGCGCGCCCGCGGCAGAACCGCGGGTGGCATCGGTGGGGAGATCGTCGGGTGTCGCCACCCGGACGATGCTACGCCCGCTGCGGCAAGTCGGGCAAGACGCCGACCAGCGATACCGGCGTCGCCGGCAATACGCCGAGCATCCGCATCTTCGACATCACTGAACTGAAGTCCGCCGCCGTGTGCGCGTCGGCGATCGGCTTGGCGAGCAGGTTCACCGCGCGCCCGCTGACCACCAGCGGCATGTCGGGCGGAAGCGCGGCACGCAGGCCGCGTATTTCCTGTCCGGCGATCTTGCCCGAAATGCCGCGATCGAACAGCAGCACGACGAGTGCCGCCTTGTAGGCAATGGCGGCACCGGCGATTTCCTGTGCCGGCACGCCTGCGCCGAGTGTCAGGCAGTTCACCCCTTCGGTGAACAGCAGGAGCTCGAGGATCGCCAGGCCGAGCTGGTTCGGATCGTTGGGCGGCGTCGCGAGCAGGATGTGCCGCGCGTCGCGTGTAGGACGGACGAGCCGCGTCACGTCGCGCAGTAGCCGCTGCGCCAGATCCGCGAAGCGCAGTTCCTGGAAGTTCTGCATTTCGCCGCGGACGACGCGCTCGTGCACCGCCTCGTTCAGCGGGATCAGCGTCTGTTCGAGGAACTTGCGCAGTCCCTGCCCCACCAGCAGCTTCGACAGGTGGTTCTGCATTTCGCCGATCCGATGCTGCGCCAGCAGGCGTACGGCCGTCTCGATCTCCGTCGGCAGCGGCAGCGGCTCGTCGACCGCCAGCCCGAGCATCGATTGCAGCGCCGAATCGGCGAGTGCGACGACGGCCCCCGCGCGCCAGCCTTCCGACAGCAATTGCTTGATCAGCTTGAGACGCGCGACCTGGTCGGGCGGGTAGACGCGGTCGCCGAATGCATCGCGCAGCGGCGACGGAAACCCGTAGCGACGCTGCCACATATAGAGTTGTTCGCGACGCAGCCCGGTGATCCGCACGACTTCACGGATATGCAGAGCGGCGCGGGTTTCCGCGCCGGGGCCATGCGCATCCACCGGCGCGAGCGCCAATTCGTGGCGGCGGGTGGGAGCCTTGATGAGAATGCCCATCTTTGTCGTTCCTGTGCGTTTTGCGTCATTTTCAGCTGTGCAGACTGTAACCCACAAATATAACCGTGGGACTGCCTGCCCGTGGATGATTTGCGCTCTTGGTGGGAGGGCCGCATCCTGTGCTGCACGACTCGTTTATGCACGATGTATGCCAGCGCCTCGAAAGTGCGCTTGCCCGCCACCGGCGTTTGGGCGATGATCCCCGAACATTCATGAAGCGCGGCAGCCCTCTCGTCCCGGCTGCCGCTTTTTGTTGCGCGCATGCTCGCTGTCCACGCCCGGGTGCGGTTCTTGCATTTACAGACGAAATGAACGCTGACGGATACCCCTGCTGATGTTCGGATTCGGCAAGACCGTGCGTGATCCGCTGTCCGACGTGAAGTCGGCCGAACGGTGGCTTCTCGCGTTTCCGACGAACGATCCGCTGGCCCTCCATGGCGAAGTGCTGACCGAACTCGGCCGCATCGCCGAGCCGGCGTCCCGCCGCACGCCGCAGCGCCTCGAAGCCGTGTTCTACCTCGACAGCCAGTGTGGCGGCCTGCGCAAGAGCTTGACGGCCCAGTACATCGAACACGCGACGCGCAGCTCGAAGATCGAGCACCAGCTGTGGTCGGCGCTGTTCGACCTGACGCAGGCTTACCTCGTCACGTACTACGCATTCTCGCGCGAGGTGTCGCATCACGCGCAGAGCGCGAAATGGCAGCAGCTGCTGCCCGAACTCCTGTGCCGGCAGATCGTCCACATGGGGCTCGACGCGAAGATCCGCCTCTATCGCTACGAGCAGTGGATCCCGGCGAAGTGGGCGGAGCTGCACGGGCTGTTCTCACTCGCCTGCTCGCGCAAGATCGAACGCGTCCAGCTGACGCTCGGACCCGGCAACGGCTCGACGACGATCGAGCACGAGTACCTGGTGGCGCTGCTGCTGCAGTTGATGAACGCCGGCAACATGACGGCGCGGCACCTCGAGTGGGTGGCGGCCGAGCTCGATGAATGGTGCACGCCGCTGCGGCTGTCGCTCGAGCCGTCGACGGTGACGTCGTTCTACGTGGACATGGGCGCGCGCGACGGCCTGCGCCGCCGCACGCCCGCCCCGCTCGAAGGCCGCGTGCTGTTCCTCGACACGCGGCCGCTGCATTCCGTGCTGATGGGCAACGTCGTGATGCTCGAGCAGAAGATCCGCGGGCAGCCGTTGTCCGACCGCACGCCCAAGCGCAGCGAGCAACTCGGCTTGCTGACCAAGCTCGCGTCGCAGGTCGATCCGGAGTTCAAACCTTTCGCGCGTCGCGGCGAACGCACGGCCGCGGCGGGCACCGTCGATGCGATCGTCGGGTTCGCGAAGATCTCCGCGTTCCTGCGCGAGGAGGAACAGACGCCGATGCCGAGCGCCGAGCACGGCAAGAGCTTTGGCGGCACGATGGAGCTCGCCGTGTTCGGGCGCATGCGCAACGAGGGGGACCGGCGCGTGGAGCTTGCGCGGCGTCGCTTCGCGAGCTTCGCGGCTCCCGGCGGCCCATGGGAGATAAAGGACGTGAGCCAGACGGGCTTCCGCCTGCTCGCGCCGATGAGCGTGGCCAACATGGTGACGCTGGGCACGCTGGCGGCGATTCGTCCACACGGCGAGACGCCCTGGACGCTCGGCATCGTGCGCCGGATGAAGCGGATGACGGCGGACCGCGCCGAGATCGGGCTGCAGATCATCGCCAACACGCTGATCGGCGTCGACCTGATCGAGCAGCGCAAGAGCGGCGTCGACGCGGATTATTCGGTGGACGGCGAGGCGACGGCGATCAACGGCCGCACGTTCCACGGCCTCTTCCTCGCGCTGCGCAAGCGCGAGGCCGACCATACCGTCCAGTCGCTGATCGTGCCCGCCGTCGAGTACCAACCGACGAAACGACTCAAGCTGATGACGTCGAAGGCCATCAATCCGGTGCGCTTCGGCCGCCTGCTCGAACAGCAGCCGGAATGGGTGTGGGCGACGATCGAGCCGCTCGACCTCACGACGCCGATGCCTTCGATCAGCTCGATTCTCGGCGAACAGATTCCCCCAGCCGCCGCGAACGAGTAAATTGGCGGGGCCATGCCCGTCGATCGTTACGCGGAAATCCACGCCGGCCACCGCTGGGAAGTCCCGGCCGACTTCAACATCGCGCAAGCCTGTTGCGGCCGGTGGGCCGCCGACCGCGCGCGCTTCGCGCTGTACTGGGAAGACGAGTCCGGCGCCGCATCCGCGCACACGTTCTGGGACCTGCAGCGCGAAGCCAACCGGCTGTCGAACGTGCTGGCACAAATGGGGGTCGCGCCTGGCGATCGCGTCGCGCTGATATTGCCGCAGCGGCGCGAGACGTTGGTCGCGCACATCGCCGTCTACCAGATGGGCGCGGTGACGGTGCCGCTGTCGTTCCTGTTCGGACCGGATGCGCTCGAGTACCGGCTCTGCGATTCAGGCGCGAAGGTCGCGCTCGTCGATCCGCAATCCGCGCCCAATCTCGCACCGATTCGCGCGCGACTCCCCGCGCTCGCGCATGCGATCGGCGCCGCCGGCGCGCGTGGCGACGCCCTCATCGATTACGACGGCGCCGTGACGGCGGCATCGCCGCATTACACGCCCGCCGCAACGCGCGCGGACGACCCGGCGCTCATCGTCTACACCAGCGGCACGACAGGACCGCCGAAGGGCGCGCTGATGCCGCACCGCTGCCTGCTGGGCAACCTCCCCGGATTCGTCCATTCGCACGACGGATTTCCGCAGGCCGGAGACCTCTTCTGGTCGCCGGCGGACTGGGCGTGGACGGGCGGCCTCATGGACGCGCTGCTGCCCACGCTTTATTTCGGCCAGCCGATCGTCGGCTATCGCGGGCGGTTCGATCCCGAGCGTGCGTTGCGTTTGATGGAGAAATACCAGATCCGCAACACGTTCCTCTTCCCGACCGCGCTCAAGCTGATGATGAAGGCATTCCCGCGGCCGCGCGAGCGGTTCGACGTGAACCTGCGCAGCATCATGAGCGCCGGCGAAGCCGTCGGCACGACGGTGTTCGCATGGACGCAGGAGGCGCTCGGCGTGACGGTCAACGAGATGTTCGGGCAGACGGAGATGAACTACATCGTCGGCAACTGTGCCTCGCAGTGGCCGGCGAAACCGGGCTCGATGGGGCGGCCCTACCCGGGACACCGGGTGGCGGTGATCGACGACGACGGCAACGAAATGCCGCGCGGCGAACCCGGCGATGTCGCCGTCAACCGGACGGCGCCGGACGGCACGCCCGATCCGGTGTTCTTCCTGGGCTATCTCGGCAACGACGAAGGCACGCGGAAGAAATTCACCGGCGACTGGTGCCGCACCGGCGACGTGGCATTGATGGATACCGAAGGCTGGCTCTGGTACCAGGGTCGCGCCGACGACATGTTCAAGGTGGCCGGCTACCGCGTCGGTCCGTCGGAGATCGAGAACTGCATCGTCAAGCATCCGGCGGTCGTCAACGCGGCAGTGATCCCATTGCCCGACGAGACGCGCGGCAACGTCGTCAAGGCGTTCGTCGTGCTCGCCCCCGGCCACGAGGCCTCGCCCGCGCTCGCCGACGACATCCAGCAGCATGTGCGCAAGTTCCTGGCACCCTACGAGTACCCGAAGGAGATCGAGTTCCTCGACGCGTTGCCGATGACGACGACGGGGAAGGTGCAGCGGAAGCTGCTGCGCGAGCGGGAAGCCGCGCGCATGGCGGCGACGAAGTAGCGCGCGCAACGAAAGGGGCCGGTCACGAATGTCGCAATCCGCGAAATTCGTGACCGGCCCTTTCGTTTTCCCGACCCGCCGTCAGCTC
>JBDTNR010000252.1:0-5551 GCA_039933655.1 Betaproteobacteria bacterium
CGATGATGCGTGCCATACATGCGCTCCTCCGTACGGTTGATCTTGACGAATTGTACGTGGCTGCATGCGGGTGGCGTGCCGATGCAAAGCGGCGAATGAGGCTTCAGCCGATCGCACATTCCGCATAGAATCGCGCGTTGGGACGCTGCCCGCGTTCCTCGAGCGGACCCGCCGATGACCAAGCCCAAGACTACGCACTTCGACACGCTGTCGGTGCACGCCGGAGCGAAGCCGGACCCGGCGACGGGCGCGCGCGCAACGCCGATCTACCAGACGGCGTCGTTCGTGTTTCCCGACAGCGACCATGCGGCGGCGCTGTTCAACATGGAACGCGCGGGGCACGTCTACTCGCGCATCTCCAATCCGACGGTGGCGGTGCTCGAGGAGCGCATCGCCGCGCTGGAGGGCGGCGTCGGCGCCATCGGGACCGCGAGCGGCCAGGCGGCGCTGCACCTGGCGATCGCGACGATCGCCGGCGCCGGCGACCACATCGTCGCGTCGCGTTCGCTCTATGGCGGCTCGCACAACCTGCTCGACTACACGCTGCCCCGCTTCGGCATCAAGACGACGTTCGTCGATGCGCGCGACGTCGACGTGTGGCGGGCGGCGATCCGTCCGGAAACGCGGCTGCTGTTCGGCGAGACACTCGGCAACCCGGGCCTCGAAGTGCTCGACATTCCGCGCGTGTCGGCGCTAGCGCACGAGCACGGCCTGCCGCTGCTCGTCGACTCGACGTTCACCACGCCCTGGCTCATCCAGCCGTTCGAGCATGGCGCCGACCTCGTGTTCCACTCGGCGACCAAGTTCCTGTCCGGCCACGGCGTCGTCATCGGCGGCGTGCTGGTCGATTCCGGCAGGTTCGACTGGGACAGCGCTATATCGCGCGCCAAGTTCCCGACGCTGACGCAGCCGTACCACGGCTTTCACGACATGGTGTTCACGGAGGAGTCAACGACCGGCGCGTTCCTGCTGCGCGCGCGGCGCGAGGGCATCCGCGATTTCGGCGCGTGCATGTCGCCGTTCACCGCGTTCCAGATCCTGCAGGGCATCGAAACGCTGCCGCTGCGAATGGCGAAGCACGTCGAGAACGCGCGCAAGGTCGTCGGGTTCCTCGCCGAGCATCCGTTCGTCGGGGCGGTGGGCTATCCGGAACTCCCCGGGCATCCGGATCACGCGCTCGCGCGGCGGCTGCTGCCCCGCGGCTGCGGCGCGGTGTTCAGCTTCGCGATCAAGGGCACCCGGGCGCAGGGGCGCCGGCTGATCGAGTCGCTGACGCTCTTTTCGCATCTCGCCAACGTCGGCGACGCCAAGTCGCTGGTGATCCACCCGGCTTCCACGACGCATTTCCGGATGTCGGCCGAAGATCTCGTCAGGGCCGGCATCACCGAGGGCACGATCCGCCTGTCGATCGGCCTCGAGGATCCGGACGACCTGATCGAAGACTTGTCGCGCGCGCTCCATGCCGCCGGCAAGGTGTGAGCGCCGCATGAACGGCGCCGCGATCCGACCTACCGTTCTCCTTGCCGCACACCTGCCGGACGAGTTCGTCCAGCGGATGTCCACGCGCTACGACCTGCTGGGGCCGCTGTCCACGCCGTTTCCGGATGCCGTCGCGGCGCTGCCGCCGGAAGATGCCGCACGGGTGCGCGCCGTCATCACTTCGGGTGTCGTGAACACGTCGCGCGCCGCACTGGCCGGCTTGCCCGCCGTCGGCCTCGTATGCTGCCTCGGCAGCGGCTACGAGGGCGTGGATCTCATCGCCGCGGCGGAGCGGGGAATCGCCGTCACGCACAGCCCCGGCGCCAATGCCTCCGCGGTGGCGGACCTC
Source organism: Betaproteobacteria bacterium (assembly GCA_039933655.1). GTDB lineage: Bacteria > Pseudomonadota > Gammaproteobacteria > Burkholderiales > Casimicrobiaceae > VBCG01. The sequence goes on from JBDTNR010000252.1 coordinate 1,829, forward strand.
GCGTTGGGCCTGCTGATCGGGAGCGTACGCCGGTTGCCGCAGGCCGATGCCTGTTTGCGGCGCGGCGAGTGGAAGGGCGATTACGCGCACCTGATGGGGCTGGTGCGCGGGCTCACCGGACGCAAGGTCGGCATCTACGGCCTGGGCGAAATCGGGATGAAGATCGCGCAGCGCGCGGCCGCATTCGAAATGGAGATCGGCTACCACAACCGCAAGCCACGGCCGGACGCCGGCTATCCGTATTTCGCGACGCTGCGCGAACTCGCCGCCTGGGCCGACGTGCTGATGATCGCCGTACGCGCGGGTGCCGCCAATCGCCACGCCGTCGACGCCGGCGTGCTCGCCGCGCTGGGTCCGCAAGGTTATATCGTCAACATCGCGCGCGGCGCCGTCATCGACGAGACCGCGCTGATCCACGCGCTGCGCGACGGTGTGATCGAGGGCGCCGGACTCGACGTGTTCGAACGCGAGCCGGACATTCCCGACGAACTGCTCGCGCTGCCCAATGTCGCGCTGTCGCCGCACATCGCCGGCGGGACGCTCGATGCGCAGCAGGCGATGCAGCGAATGGTCGTCGCCAACCTCGATGCGTTCTTCGCCGGCCGCCCGGTGGTCACCCCCGTTCCCGAAGCGCTGCCACAGCCGCAGGCGGCGGCGGCAGGGTAGGCTCGGACCGATGCGGATGAACGTCGACGCTGCGGAGGTCTACGCCTACACGGGCACGCGTCCGCTCGTCGCCGCGCAGCCCACGCTGCTCTTCGTCCATGGCGCCGCGAATGACCACAGCGTGTGGGCATTGCAGTCGCGCTATTTCGCCCACCACGGCCACAACGTGCTGGCGGTGGACCTGCCGGGGCATGGCCGGTCGGCCGGTGTGCCGCTCCGCTCCGTCGAGGCGATCGGGAAGTGGCTACCGCGCGTGCTCGACGCCGCGGGCATCCCCGCGGCCGCCGTCGTCGGCCACTCGCTGGGGGCGCTCGCGGCGCTCGCGTGCGCCGCCGAGGCTCCGCAGCGCGTGACGAAGATCGCGCTGCTCGGCCCCGCAGTGCCAATGCCGGTGAGCGAAGTGCTGCTGGCCGCCGCGAAGGCCGACGACCATGTCGCGTTCAAGTTGATCAACGGCTGGTCGCACAGCCCGGCGAAGCAGTTGGGTGGCAATCAGGTGCCCGGCGTGTGGATGATCGGCGCCGCGCTGCGCCTCTTGGAGCGGGCGCGGCCCGGCGCGCTGTACGCCGATCTCGCCGCGTGCAACGCCTACGCGGGTGGGCTTGATGCGGCCGCGCGCGTCCGCTGCCCGGTGCTGGCGATTCTCGGCCAGCGCGACCTCATGGCGCCGCCCAAGGGCGCCCAGGCGTTGCTCGGCGCGTTGGCCGACAAGCGGGTGGTCACGCTGAACGGGGCCGGGCACGCGATGATGGCCGAGCAGCCCGACGCCGTGCTCGACGCGCTGCGCGGGTTCGCCTGAAACGGTGCGCGGCGCATGGGGGCCGCGCGGCCGCGCAGTACAATCGCGCCACGATGAACGCCGCGGATACGACGGTGAGTGGGGATTGACGATGGCGCAGGACGCGCAGCCGCAGCCCGGAATTCCCGCCGTCCGCGTCGTCGACGCCTACGCGCCGTTCCGCTGGCTCGCCGCGGGCTGGCGCGATTTTCGCGCGCATCCGCTGCCGAGCGCCTTCTACGGCGCCTGCTTCGCGGTGATGGGATTCCTCGTCTACATCGTGTTCCGCCACGCGTACCAGTTCGTCTCGGCGCTGGTCACCGGGTTTTTCCTTGTCGGCCCGTTCCTGGCGATCGGCCTTTACGCGCTGTCGCGGCGCCGCGAACGCGGCGAGCCGGCATGGCTCGCCCCGACGCTCGACGCCTGGGCGCCGAACAAGAGCGCCATCGGCATGTTCGCGCTCGTGCTCGCCGTGATCCTGCTCGTGTGGGCGCGGGCGTCGCTCGTCGTGTTCGCGCTGTTTTTCACGCAGGACCTGCCGAACATGGACGATTTCGTCGGCCGGATCTTTTCGATGGAGAACGTCGAGTTCCTGCTGGTCTACCTCTGCGTCGGCGGGTCTTTCGCGATCCTCGTGTTTTCGATCAGCGTCGTGTCGGTGCCGATGATGCTCGACCGCAACACCGACGGCATCGTCGCCGTGCTGACGAGCCTGAAGGCGGCGGCCGCCAACGTGCCGGCGATGATCGTCTGGGGGTTGCTGATCGTCCTGCTGGTGGCGCTGGGCTTCGCCACCTGGTTCGCGGGCCTGATCGTGACCGTGCCGGTGATCGGGCATGCGACGTGGCACGCCTATCGCGAGCTGGTTGAGTAGCGCTCCGCCGTGTCGGCGCTGCCTGTCGAAGTGCGCCAGCCCTTCGCGTGCGTCGGACGAAATTCCGGCGAGTGGCTGTAGGCGGCATTCGGACATCGGCGGGCACTACGACCCAACGAAAATCTCGTCGGGAACGGCCGGTTCGAAGGTATGGCCGACGTAGCGCAGGATGCACGCGCGGTCGCGAAATTTCCAGACGGGGCCTTCCAAAACTTGCGGACTTTTCTGGCAGGATTTTATGCTGGAGGGAAGTCCGATGAAGAAATCGCGGTTCACCGAATCGCAGATTGTGGCGATTCTGAAGGAAGGGGAAGCCGGGGTGCCGGTGGCGCAGTTGGCGCGCAAGCACGGGATCAGCACAGCGACCTACTACCACTGGAAATCGAAATATGCAGGAGCTGGGGTGCCGGAGTTGAAGCGCTTGCGTGAGCTGGAGGTGGAGAACGCCAAGCTCAAGCGGATGTACGCGGATCTGGCATTGGAGAACTCGGCCATCAAGGAGGTATTAAGCCGAAAACTCTGACGCCGCCAGCCAAGCGCGAGGCGATCCGGATCATGACCGAGGAAAAAGGTCTGTCGGTATTGCGCGCTGCCAGGTAGCCCGGCTGTCGCGGGCGGCGTACTACAAGCCGGAGACGAATTGGGCGCAACGCGATGCCGAGGTGATCGCCGCGATCAATGCGGCGCTGGCCGAGAGCATGCGTTGGGGTTTCTGGAAATGCTACGACCGCATGCGCAATCTGGGACATCCGTGGAATCACAAGCGGGTACATCGGGTGTATTGCCGAATGAAGCTCACTCTGCCGCGGCGGGCCAAACGGCGGCTGCCCAAGCGGGAACGGCAACCGCTGTACGTAGTGCCGGCGATGAACGTGGTGTGGGCGCTGGATTTCATGCGCGACACCTTGTATGACGGACGGGTGTTTCGGACCTTGAATGTGATCGACGAAGCCAACTGCGGCGCGTTGGGTATCGGCATCGCCACCAGCATCCCGGCGGCACGGGTGGTGGCGTTCCTGGAGCAATTGATCGACCTGCACGGCCGGCCCTGCGCCATTCGTTGCGATAACGGCCCGGAGCTAACCAGCGAAGTGTTCACTGCTTGGTGCAAGGCGCACGGCATCGAAGTGCGCTTCATCCAACCGGGCAAGCCCGACCAGAACGCCTACATCGAGCGTTTCAACCGGACGTACCGCGAGGAGGTACTCAGCGCCTACCTGTTCGCCTCGCTGGATGAAGTCCGGGAGATCACCGCCGAATGGCTGGAGAAATACAACGAAATCAGACCGCACGACGCGCTGGGAAGCCTGCCGCCAGCACGCTATCGCGAGCGGTTGCTCGCGGAAATTCCAGTTTAGAACTGTCTACTTGACGGGGAAGCTTACGAGTCGTCGGCGGAGCAGCT
>JBDTNR010000253.1:0-5551 GCA_039933655.1 Betaproteobacteria bacterium
AGCTTGCCGCGCAGGCTGATCAGAGATTGGAACTGCTTTTCCCGGCGTTCCGCAAGCGTGCGTGCGGGCTCGCCTTCGAAGTCGGTAATCACGAAATCGTTGCGCACCACCAGCACTTGTCCCAGGTGATAGTCGCCATGGATGCGGGTGCGGATCCCGGCGCCGCGAACGTCCGTGTGGCGTTCGATACGCGCAATGATCGCCTTTCGTTCCGCCAGCACGCGTGCCGCATCGGCTTGCGCAGCCGCGGGTAGCACGCTCGCACGCCGTTCCAGCCGATCCAGCGTTGCCAGCGCTTCGGTGCGGGCGCGCTTCACCCACGCGGCGGTATCGCGCGGCCCGATCGGCACGGGCTCGAAGGCCGGGTCCCCGCGCGCGCGCGCAAAGGCTGCGTGCAGTTCGCCGGTCCGCACGCCCAGCGTTCGTACGAGCGCAAGGTAGCCGCCGTGCACACTCGCGGGGACCGCTCCCGCGGAAGCCGCAGGCGTCGCGACGACCTGTCCGGCGAGCTCGCTCGCCGCCGGTTGTTCGAGATAGTGCTCGAGGTAGTTGAGCGTCGTGGTCCAGCCATCGCCCTGATGCCCGACGTACGCCTGCAGAAGCGCCAGCGTCGTCACCTGACCCTGGCTGTCGGCATACTCGACCGTTCCCGCAACCGGAACGCAGTGTGCGAATCCAGCCACATCGGTCAGGAAGCGCCCGATCTCCGCTTCCGGATTTTCGCCTGCCTGGAGACGCCGGTAGGCTTTCAGGAATAATTGCTCCCCGAGCACCGAGACGGTGTTGCTGCTCTGCGCGGTCGGCAACGCGACCGGCAGGCGGTCGATGGCGGCGCCGGCCAGGCGTTCGTATGCCTGGGTGGGCGTGAACCTGATCTTCCCGTGCGCCGTCTCGATCTCGGTACCGGCGCCGACGGCGGCTACCAGCGCCCGGCAAAACGCCTCGTCACCGAACGCGTCGGCCATCACGCCAACCTTGGACTGCTGCCGTACCTTGGCGACAGTGAGCGGAGCGATTCGCAGCTGGTCCTCGTTGCCATCGTCCCACAGCAGCGACAACGGAAGAAAGTAGGTCTGCGGATCGCCGGAGTTGCCCTCCACCCGCGCCAATGCGATGAGCCAGGCGTGCCCCGGTTGCTGCCAATCGACGTAGTCGACGAGCGCCACGCGGGTCACCGGCTCGCCCTTCGCCGCGTACCAGCGCCGCTCCGCAACGAACAGCGGCAACACTTCGCGCTCAAGTTGCGCGCGGCCTTTCTCCGCAAGCGATATGCGCCACGGTACGACCCGGTCGCGGAACAGGCTCGCCCAGCCGTCGAACAGCACCAATGTCGGCAACTCTTCGCGAGCCACGCGCTCCTCGTGCCAAGCCGGAACGTCCGCACCCGTGGCGAGCCGGAACCAGAGGAACCCGTGGCCCGCAAGTGTCAGGAGGTACGGCAGATCGCCGATCGGCGGGAACGGCGTGCGCCCCATGAGCTCTACCGGTACACGTCCCTTGAAGCGCCCAAGATCGAGCTCGACCGGCTGCGCATTGCGGGCGAGATTGGCGACACAAAGCACGACCTCCTCGCCGAATTCGCGTACGTACGCAAGGATCTTGCGGTTGCCGGGCCGGAGGAAGGTGAGCCTGCCGCGACCGAACGAACGGAATCCCTTGCGCACCGCGAGCAGGCGGCGTATCCAGTTCAGCAGCGAGGATGGTTCCCGCAGCTGCGCCTCGACGTTGACGGACTCGTAGCCGTAGATCGCGTCCATCACGGGCGGCAGGTAGACGCGCTGCGGGTCGGCCCGCGAGAAGCCGGCGTTGCGCTCCGGACGCCATTGCATGGGCGTGCGTACGCCATCGCGATCGCCGAGGTAGATGTTATCGCCCATGCCAATCTCGTCACCGTAGTACAGGACGGGCGATCCCGGCATCGACAGCAAAAGGCTGTTCATGAGCTTGATGCGGTTGACGTCGTTCTCGAGCAGTGGTGCCAGCCGCCTGCGGATGCCCACGTTGATGCGCGCGCGCGGGTCGGCCGCATACATCTGGTACATGTAATCGCGCTCCTTGCTCGTCACCATTTCGAGGGTTAGCTCGTCGTGGTTGCGCAGGAAGATCGCCCACTGGCAGTTGTCGGGGATGTCCGGCGTCTGCGCCATGATCTCGGTGACCGGATGCCGGTCCTCCTGGGCGATCGCCATGTACATCCGCGGCATCAGGGGGAAGTGGTACGCCATGTGGCACTCGTCGCCGTCGCCGAAGTACTCGCGCACGTCCTCGGGCCACTGATTCGCCTCGGCCAGGAGGAGGACGTTCGGATAGGCGGCGTCAACCATCGCTCGCAGTTGCTTCAGCACGTCATGGGTTTCGGGCAGGTTCTCGTTGTTGGTGCCCTCGCGCTCGACGAGGTAAGGGATGGCGTCGAGCCGGAATCCGTCGACGCCCAGGTCGAGCCAGAACCGCATGACGCTGAATATCGCCTTCAGCACTTCCGGATTGTCGAAGTTGAGATCCGGCTGATGACTGAAAAAGCGATGCCAGTAATACGCATCGGCGAGCTCGTCATGCGTCCAGTTCGACTTCTCGGTGTCGGTGAAGATGATGCGGGTGCCGCTGTACTTCTTGGGGTCATCGCTCCATACATAGAAATCGCGCTCCGGGGAGCCCTTCGGCGCGCGCCGCGCCGCCTGGAACCAGGGGTGCTGGTCGGATGTATGGTTGACGATCAGTTCGGTGATGACACGCAATTCGCGTCGATGCGCCTCGCTCACGAATTGCTGGAAATCGGCGCGCGTTCCGTAGGATGCATGGACATCGGTGTAATCCGCGACGTCGTAGCCGTCGTCGCGGAGCGGGGACGGGTAAAACGGCAGCAGCCAGATGGTGTTGACGCCCAGGTCCTTGACGTAGTCGAGCTTTTCCGTCAATCCGCGGAAGTCTCCGATGCCGTCGTCGTTGGAATCGAAGAAGGCCTTGATGTGCAACTGGTAAATGACCGCATCCTTGTACCAGTGACGATCGGCGGAGGTTTCGGTGGCGGGCGGCACGTCGCCCTGCACGGTGGGATGTTCGGCCATGATCGCGTTCCCTACAGGAAGTAGTCGAAGTCCTGCTCGGTACGCGCGCGATGGCGCACCCGGAAGATGTGGGCGGGCGAGCGCAGTGGATCCAGCATCACGAAGTTGCGGGGTCCGGACCACAGGTAGCGTGCGTCGGTGAGCAGGTCGTGCATCTGGAACGCCTGGTCGGCGGCGAGGCCGAGGTCATCCAGGTCGAGCGTCGTCCATCCCGACTGCACGTGGTGCGGATCGAGATTCACCACCACCACTACGGCGTTCTCGCCGGCAGGATCGATCTTGGCGTAGCAGATGAGCTCGTCGTTGTCGACGGGGATGAACCGCAGGCTTTCGTCGCGATGCAGGGCCGGGTTGTCCCGCCGGATCGCGTTGACGCGCGCAATGAAGCCGGAAAGGCTGTCCGCCCGGGGCTCGTCGCAGTGGCGTACTTCGAACTTCTCCGAGTTCAGGTATTCCTCGGTTCCGGGCTCCCGTGGGCCCCCGTCGAGCAGCTCGTATGCGGGACCATAGATCCCGTAGTTCGCGGCCAGCGTTGCCGCCAGGACCAGGCGGGACATGAAGGCGGCACGTCCTCCCAGTTGGAGGTATTCGGGCAGGATGTCCGGCGTGTTCGGCCAGCAGTTGGGTCGAAAATAGTCGCGGCCAGGCCCGCGCGTCAGTTCGGTGAAGTACTCGGTCAGTTCGGACTTGGTGTTGCGCCAGGTGAAATACGTGTACGACTGCGAAAAGCCAAGCTTCGCCAGCCGGTGCATGACGCGGGGCCGCGTGAACGCCTCAGCCAGCAACAGTACGTCGGGATGCGCGCGCTTGATCCGGTCGATTGCCCACTCCCAGAATGCAAACGGCTTGGTGTGCGGGTTGTCCACCCGGAAGATGCGGACGCCTTCCGCGATCCAGAATTCCAGTACGCTCAAGAGCTCGCGCCACAATGCCGGCCAATCGTCCGAATCGAAATTGAACGGATAGATATCCTGGTATTTCTTGGGCGGATTTTCGGCGTACTGGATGCTGCCGTCCGGACGCTGGCGGAACCAGGAGGCGTGCGTGCCGACGTACGGATGGTCCGGCGCGCACTGGAAGGCGATGTCCAGCGCCAGCTCGAGCCCATTGTGGTGCGCGGCCGCGACCAGCGCGCGAAAATCGTCGAGCGTGCCGAGCTGCGGATGCACGTCCTTGTGGCCGCCCTCGGCGGCGCCAATGGCCCAGGGACTGCCGACGTCGTCGGGCAACGCGGCGAGCGTGTTGTTGCGTCCCTTGCGGCGTTCGCGGCCGATCGGGTGAATGGGGGGCAGGTAAAGGACATCGAACCCCATCTGCGCCACGTACGCAAGCCTGTCGGCGCAGTCGCGCAATGTGCCGTGCCGACCCGGCATCGCCGCGCATGAGCGCGGGAACAACTCGTACCAGGCGGAAAAGCGCGCAAGGGAGCGGTCAACGACGAGCGGAAATTCGACGGGATAGTCGGTGGCGTGATTGCGGTCCGGAAAACGCATTGTCAACGCTGCCAGCGTCTCGTCGAGCGCAAGCGCCCGCAATGCTTCGCCGTCGTCCGTCTGGCGAATGCGCGTCGCCCAATGCTTGAGGCTCGCGCGGTCCTTGCCGGACGCGCGGCTCGCGGCGGCGTCGATCCAGTCGGCGCCGACCAGCGCGGCCACCCGCAGATCGTCCGCATCCACGCGACGCGCAAAGTCGTGCCGCCACGAAAGGAATGCATCTACCCACGCGGTGACGGCATACTGGTAGCGCCCACTCGCGGGGACGGTGAATGCCCCTCGCCAACGGTCGTTGCCGAGCGCCACCATCGGCGCTTCCTGCCAATCCCGGTCGCCTTCGCGGCGGTAGCGCAGCACGCAGGCCAGCGTATCGTGTCCGTCGGTGAAGCAATCGGCCTCGACTTGCACGCGGTCTCCGGCGATCCGCTTGACGGCAAAGCGACCATCGTCCACGGCGGGCGAGATGGATTCGATCACCACTCGACGTCGACCATCGGCCGGCGGCTCGGCGGGGGGCGCGGCTGCGGGTGTTCGGCGCGGCATGGTCTAGACGTTCTCCGGCTTCAGAAATACGGTCGCGAGCGGCGGAAGGTGCAATGAGAGCGAATGGAACCGACCATGCGCCGGCACCGGCGCCGCCTCGACGCCGCCAAGATTGCCGATGCCGCTGCCACCGTACGGCCGGGCATCGCTGTTCAGCAGTTCGCGCCAAAATCCCCCCTGCGGCACGCCCACGACGTAGTCGATACGCGGCACGGGAGTGAAGTTGCAGACCACGAGCACCGGCGGGCCTTCGCGTGGCCGACGCAGGAACGAGAGCACGCTGGCCTCGGCATCGTTACAGTCGATCCACTCGAAACCGGCTGGATCGAAGTCGATTTCGTGCAGTGCTTTCTCCCGTCGGTAGAGGGCGTTCAGGTCGGCGATCCATTGTTGCACTCCAGCGTGCTCGCCATAGCGCAGCACCCACCACTCCAGGGCGCTCTCGTGAGT
>JBDTNR010000254.1:0-5479 GCA_039933655.1 Betaproteobacteria bacterium
GGCTTTGGACCGGCGGCGAACGGCGTCAGGTCCGGGGTCATCGCGCCGGTGGCGGCGACGGCCGCCGACGAGATCGAGGCGATGACCGGCGAGCCGAATTTCAGGACGTCGCTGGCGCGGGGCCCGGCGGTGATCCGCGGCTTCAGCCAGCAGAAGCGCAGTCTCACCATCTCGCAATTGTCGCATCGCACCGGCATCCCGCAGGCGGCCGTCCGACGCTGCCTTTATACGCTCTCCCGGCTCGGCCTGGTGGGCAGCGAGGACGGCAAGAGCTATGCGCTGCAGCCGAAGATCCTGGGACTGTCCCACGCCTACCTGTCGTCGACGACGCTCGCGACGTCGGCGCAGCCGCTGTTCGATCGTGTCAGCGATGTGCTGCACGAATCGTCGTCGATCGCGCTGCTCGACGGCGACGAAATCCTCTATGTCGCGCGCTCGTCGACGACGCGGCGGATCATGTCGGTGGACCTGTCGATCGGCACCCGCCTGCCCGCGTACTGCACGTCGATGGGCCGCGTGCTTCTCGCGTTCCTGCCGGCGGATGAGCTCGGCGCGCACCTGCGCCGCGTCAAGCTGGTGGCGCACACCCACCGGACGCTGATCGCGCTGGAGCGCATTCGCCGCGAACTGGAAGCGGTGGCGGCCAACGACTACGCGATCGTCGACCAGGAGCTCGAGCTCGGCCTGCGCTCGATCGCGGTACCCGTGCGCAACCCGGCGCGCAAGGTGGTGGCCGCGATGAACATCAGCACCAGGCGTCGCGCGTAGCGGTCGCGGAGCTCGAGCGGCGTTTCCTGCCGGAGCTCAAGACTGCCGTGCGCGAACTTGCAGACGATGTTGCTCTAGTGGGCAGGCGGCAGGAGGCGGTTTCGGGTTCCCGTGCCGCAACGTCATGCCACCCGCCGTCGTTTACGCGAAGGCGGGGACGATGGCGTCTTTGGAGCCCTCCCTGCCCGAGGCGTGAAAACGTCGCAGGGTTCCCGCGTCGCGGGAACGACGGTTGAGCGGGCCGCATGCAGCTTGGAAACAATGTCTCGCGCTTTACATCAAGCGGCCCGTCACGGCCACCGGCGATTCTAGCTGCCGATCACGCCGCCGTCGTCGCGGCGGATGACGACGGTCCCCGAGCGCGGCCTGCCATCCGGCCGGTAGTCGGGCCAGTTCGAATGCTTGTGCGGCTCCTTCGGATCGTTGGCCTCGCCACCAATTTCGCCCGGATGCTGGACGTTGACGAACGCGGTCCGCCCGTCGGGCGTGAACACGAGACCCGTGATCTCGCACCCGACCGGCCCGGTGAGAAACCGGCGGAAGGCACCCGTCGCCGGGTCGACGGCGAGCAGCTGGTTGTTGCCGAACATCGAGAACTGGTTCCTGTTGAGACGGCTGGGCGAAATGTCGGTCATTACCCACAGGCGTCCGTCGGGATCGAAGCGGACGCCATCGGGGTTGGCAAACGCATCGCCCTTGAAGCTGCCTTTCCACGCCGTGTCCGTGGCCTCCGGATTGCCCGCCAACGCCAGCATATCCCAGCGAAACGTCGTCGACGTCGGATCGTCACCGGTCTCCCGCCAGCGGACGATCTGTCCCAGCAGGTTGTGCGCGCGCGGATTGGCGGCGTCCGGTCCGGGCCGGTCCTTGGCGCCGCGCTCGCTGTTGTTGGTCAGCGTGACGACGACCTCGCGCGTCCTGTCGTTGACGGCGATCCATTCCGGGCGGTCCATTTTCGTTGCGCCGACGCGGTCGGCGGCGAAGCGCGTCTTGACGAGCACTTCCGCCTGGTCGCGAAAGCCGTTCGCCGCGTCGAGACCGTTCTGGCCGTGCACGAGCGGCAGCCATGCGCCGCTGCCGTCGTCGTTGAACTTCGCGACGTACAGCACGCCATGGTCGAGCAGCGTGCGGTTGCCCGCGCGGTCGGCGCTGACGCGCTCGCGGCTGACGAACTTGTAGATGTACTCGAACGCCTTGTCGTCGCCGGTGTAGATCGCGAGACGGCCGTCGGGCGCCACTGAGGGGGTCGCGCTTTCGTGGCAGCAGCGGCCGAGCGCGGTGCGCTTGACCGGTGTCGCACCGGGGTCGTACGGGTCGATCTCGACGACCCAGCCGAAGCGGTTGGGCTCGTTCGGATGGCGCGCGGCATCGAATCGGTCGTCGAGGATCTCCCAGTTGGCGCGCGATTTCGCCGGAATGAGATCGCGTGCTTGCAGCGCGTCCCGCGTGCCGGAGTTGACGAAGCGATCCTGGAAGTTCTCCTCGCACGTCAGGTACGTGCCCCACGGCGTCCAGCCGTGCGCGCAGCCGGCGAACGTGCCGAGGGCTTCGCGCCCGCTCGGGTCGCGCGCCGTCTTCATGAGATCCGATCCGGCTGCTGGCCCGCTGATCGTGCACGGCGTATCGGCGGTGATGCGCCGCGCGAAGCGGGACGGGCGCACGACGCGCCACGCGCCACCCTTCTGCTCGACCTCGATGACCGACACGCCACTGGCGGCCATCGCCTTGGCCGCCTTGGCGGCCGACCAGTTGGCAGCACCGTCGGTGAACAGCAGGCCGTCGCTGTGATATTCGTGGTTCATCGCGAGCAGACCGTGCGTGGCGTCGTCCGACCCGTAGGGCAACGGGTAGTACTGCATGCCGTCGTGGTGCATGCCGGCCTGCAGCGCCTGGTCCGCGGCGTTGTTGCCCGCGTCGAAGCGGAAGGCCGGCTGGCCGGCCGCCATGCCCACCGGATCGCCCCATGCGAACAGCACGTTCGCGCGATAGCCCTCCGGCACGACCAGCGTGTCGGCGCTCGATATCGGGATCGATTTGAAGCCGATGGCCGGCGGACGGGAGGCGCCGGACGTGGCGCAGCCCGGGACGCCGAACATCGCGGCGATGGTGGCGGCGACGCCGCCCTGCAGTACCTGACGGCGCGACAGTCGCGCGCCGAGCAAGCCGGCGGCGGCATCCCGCGCGGCGGCGCGATCGTCGTTGTCGATCAGGATGCTTTCCCCCGGATGGCCGCGCGGTCCGAAGTGCCGCGGGTCGCGCGTCCCGCTAGCGCGGCAGGTTCAGGTAGGCCCAGATCAGGAACATCGCGCCGATGATGGACAGGATCCATCCTGCCGGCTGGAACCTGCCGTCCGACGATTTCCAGAACAGGCTGCCCAGCACGCCACCCACCAGCGATCCGCCGATGCCGAGCAGCGTCGTCATCCAGAATCCCAGGCCCACGGCGCCTGGATAGAAATAACGCGCCAGTACGCCGACGATGAAGCCGACGATGATCATTCCGATGATGCCCATGATGCCCATGGTGGTCTCCCCTACGGTGACAAGAGCCGTCGGCCGCACGCCCCACAGTCGTGCCTGGCCGGCGTCGAAAACCATGCTAGCACGTCGCCGCCTGTAACCTGGGCTCGGTGGCCGCCGAATAACAGGACATGGACGCTCGCGCTCTACTCCTGCGTGCCGCCCGGCTGGCTTGCGGCGTCGCCGCGCTGACGGCGCTGGTGCAAGCCGGCAACGCGGTCGCCGCGGCCACCTGCTCGGCGACGAGCGGACGCGACACGCTGCCGCTCGTGGAACTCTTCACGTCGGAAGGCTGCGACAGCTGTCCGCCGGCGGATCGCTGGCTGTCGGCGACGTTTCCGGTCGCGCCGGCGGTGCCCGTTGCCACGGTGCTCGCGTTCCACGTCGACTACTGGGACCGCCTTGGCTGGAAGGACCGCTTCGCGGCGACTGCCTATACGGATCGGCAGTACGCGGCGATGCGCGCCAGCGGGGCGACGTTCGTCTATACGCCGCAAGTGCTGGTGCAGGGCCGTGACGCCGAGTTCGGGCGGCGCAATCGCGCCTCCGAACTCCTCGCGCAAGCGCGGAGCCGGCCGGCGCGGGCGACGATCGCGCTCGAAGCCCGCGAGGGGGACGATGGCCTGACCGCGGCGCGCGCCCGCGTCACCGTGGCTGATGCGGCGCTGCGCCGCAATGCCGTCGTCTGGCTCGCGTACACGGAAAGCGGCCTCGCGACCGACGTCAAGGCCGGCGAGAATCGCGGCGTCCGGCTCGTGCACGATCATGTCGTGCGCGCGTTGTCGGGCCCGCATGCGGTCGACGGCAACGGCGCGACGGACGCGACGATCTCCCGGCCAGCACGGGCCGAGCGTGGGCGCGGCGCCGCACTCGTCGCGGTGGTCCAGGACGCGAAATCCGGCGACGTGCTGCAAACCTTGACGCTGCCTTCTTGCGGAGGGGATTAGGCGGGGTGCGGGCGATCGCCAAGGCGCACGATGCGCAGATCCGCGTCGGTCCGGGCGCCGAAAGCCGCGGCACCGTGATCCGCGTGACGTTTCCGGGGCCGGACAGGCCACGTTAGCGTCAACGGGCCCTTGAAAGTATGTTGAAATTCGCTTGCTGCCGGCACGCCGCTCGTTCTTTCGTGGCCCTCATTTTCGTGGCCGCAAAGCGGCGACGCGCGGCCGCCCGAAGTCGCCGCTCATATCTTGCATTGCTCGTGCTCGTTGAAAAACGCGGGGAAGCTGTCCTCCCGCGTTTTTCAACGAACTGCTAGTTCACGACCTGCCGCAGCTCGCCCGACCGGTACTTGCCGGCGATCGACAGCAGCGGCAACGCCTTGATCTTCGACGCCATCCCGGCGCAGCCGAACTGCTCATAGCGCTCCTTGCAGATCGCCTTCGCGGCGAGCAGCGCGGGCTTTAAGAACTCGCGCGGATCGAACCTGGACGGGTTCTCGGCCAGGAACTTGCGGACCGCGGCCGTCATCGCGAGCCGTATGTCGGTGTCGATGTTGACCTTGCGCACGCCGTGGCGGATGCCTTCCTGGATTTCCTCGACCGGCACGCCGTATGTTTCCTTCATCTCGCCGCCGTACATGCGGATCTCCGCCAGCAGGTTCTGCGGCACCGACGAGCTGCCGTGCATGACGAGGTGCGTGTTCGGGATGCGCGCGTGGATCGCCTTGATCCGGTCGATCGCGAGGATGTCGCCCGTCGGCTTGCGCGAGAACTTGTACGCGCCGTGCGACGTGCCGATCGCGATCGCGAGCGCGTCGAGTTGCGTGCGCTTCACGAAATCGGCGGCCTGGTCGGGATCAGTCAGCAGCATCTCGCGCGTCATCTTCCCTTCTGCGCCGTGGCCGTCCTCCTTGTCGCCCTTCATCGTCTCGAGCGAGCCCAGGCAGCCGAGCTCGCCTTCGACGGTGACGCCGATCGCGTGCGCCCGGTCGACGACCTTGCGCGTCACGTCGATGTTGTAGTCGTAGTCCGCGACCGACTTGCCGTCCTCACGCAGCGACCCGTCCATCATCACCGACGAGAAGCCGAGCTTCATCGCCGATTCGCAGACCGCAGGCGACTGGCCGTGGTCCTGGTGCATGACGACCGGGATGTTTGGAAAGGTCTCGACGGCGGCCTCGATCAGGTGGCGCAGGAAGGTCTCGCCCGCGTATTTCCGCGCGCCCGCGGACGCCTGCATGATGACGGGG
>JBDTNR010000255.1:0-5470 GCA_039933655.1 Betaproteobacteria bacterium
GGCTGGGGAACATCAGCTATTCGTTCTACCTGGTGCACTGGATGATCGTCGTGCTCGTCGCACGCGCGGTCGAGCCCCACACGAACGCGCTCGGCGTGGCCGGCGCGACGGCGGTCATCTTCGGCGGCGGCTTCGCGGCCTCCGCCGTCGCGGCGGTCGCGCTGTGGTGGTGCGCCGAGCGCCCGTACTTCGCGTGGGCGCACGGCCGGCGGCATTCGACCGCGAGCGGTGAGCGCCGCGGCGATGCGCCGGTCACCCCGGCGCGCACATGACGACGGCATCGTCGCCGTCGCCCTCGGCGAGCCATCCGTGCGCGACCATCTGATCGCGCACCGCCCGCTCGACCGTGTACCGGTGGTTCGCATCCGCGCGATTGGAAAAGACGCGGTACACGGGCACGGTGCCCTCGGCGCAGGTGCCGGCGTCCGGCGGATAGAGAAAGAAGAACGCCGGAGCTTCGAGCACGAACGCCGGGTTTTTCGCCATCGTGCTGTTGCATTCGCTCGCGTCGCGGCCGAAATAGTGACCGTCGCCCTTGCCCGGCGGAATGTAGATGCGGCACACCCCCACGGTGCCGGCGACGCCGTTGGCCATCGCCGCGAAGCGCTTGCCGGTGCGGGTCCATCCTTTGAGCGTCGTCCCCGCATCGAGCGCCGCGATCTCCGCCGCGCTCCAGGTGATGAAGTAGTGATCGAGCGCCGCGTTGTAGAACTCGAAAAGCTGGACCGGGACCGGCGTGCCCGCCGCCGCTTGCGCGCGGCGCACGGCGCCCGGCGCATCGAGCAGTCCGGCGCCGCACGTCGACGTCGTGCAGGTCGAGCCCGCGGGAAATGGCTTGGCGCTCGCGGCCAGCAACGCGCGGACGGCGGGGGCGCTTAAATCGGGAGCCACCGACAGCATCAATGACACGACGCCGCTGACCAGCGGTGCGGCGAAGCTCGTCCCCGCGCGATAGGTGACACCGTCGGTCGTCGGGCTCGTCAAACCGAGGTTCACCAACGTCAGTATGTTGTTGGCGCTGCTGCCCCCGCCGTTGCCGCCGGGCGCGGCGATGTCGATACGGGGACCGTAGTTCGAGTAGCTGGCGCGGCCGCCCGCGAGCGTCGACGACGCGACGGAGATCACGCCGGCGCACGCCGACGGAAAATGGTCGCCATCGGTATTCGAATTCCCCGCCGACGCCACGATGGCGCGGGTGATGCCGTGCGCAAGCGCCGCCGAAATCGAATCCTGGAAGAACTGCGGGCACGCACCCGGATCGCCGAGACTCATGTTGATCACCTGCGCCGGCATCGCATTGAGCGGGACCCCGGGTACGGCGAGGCCGGCCGCCCACGCCACTGCATCCGCCACGTCGGCGTCGTCGCCGTAGCATTTGCCCAGCACGCGCACCGGCAGAATCCGCGCCCGCCAGTCGATGCCGGACAGATAGCTGCCGTTGTCGGCATTGGCGGCGATCACGCCCGTCACCGACGTACCGTGCCACGAACTGTTCTTGGCCGTGCACTCCTCGTCGGCAAAGTTGCCGACGATCTCGGACGCGGTGATCCAGTCGCCGGGGTCGGATGCATCGGCGTCGCGGTAGCTGCCGGCGGCGTCCGGCACTTCGCCATCGTTGCTGAGTGCGAAGGCCGCGACAAAGTCGTAGCCGGGGAGTTGCCGACCCGCGAGGTCGGCGTGATAGGTCGATCCGGTGTCGAGCACCGCGACCACCGTCGACGCGGCACCCACCGTGAGGTCCCACGCGCCTTGGGCGTCGATCGTCGCGGCGCCGGGCAAGAGCGCGAACTGGCTGGCGTACAGCGGGTCGTTCGGGACGCGCTCCGCGCGCAGCGGTCGCGAGCGCGTAGCGTACTCGATTTCGGGATGGCGCTGCAGCCGCGCCGCGATCGCATCGGCATCTCCCGGGGACTTTATTTCCGACGAAGTGAGCACTTGCGCTCCAATGGCCATCGTGCGCCGGTGGACGAGCGCAATGCCGGTGTCGGCGGCAAGCCCTGCGACCCGTGCGGCGACGGCGGCAGGCGCGGCCGTTGGCTTGAACTTGACGATCAGTCGCGGCGTGAACCCTGCCGTCAGGTCCGGTGAAACGATGACCCGTGCGGCCAGCGGCGAAACGATCGCGAGCGCAGCCAGGGCCGCAAGGCGAGGGATTCGGGCGGAGACTTTCATTTGGCGGCCTTCGACGCTGACGTTCCGGATGCCGTCGTCATCGCGCAAGCGGGGACCCAGCGACGGCGCAGGACACTGGATCCCCGCTTGCGCGGGGACGACGCGTGCAATACGACCATTGTCGCTCAAGTTGCAGGAGCGACCGCGGACCAGCGAGGCTGCGTCACCGCGGGTGCCCTGGCGAATCGCGGGAGATTGCCGCGCACTTCGAATTCGACGCGCGACATCGCGTCGCCATGCGCATCGAGCAGCACCAGCGCATGCCGACCGGGCGTCGGCGACCACAGCGCGCGGGCCCCGCGGTCGGCCAGTTCCGCGCCGTCGACCTGCCAGCGCAGACCCGGCGATCCGGGTGCCGCCACGAGCGCGACGCGCTGGTGCGTCGCCGGAATGTCGGGGTCGAGCGCGATGATCGTGTCGGGCGCCGGATAGCGGATGCGCGGCGTCAGCATGACGCCATGGTCGGCATCGCCATGTCCGTTCGCGCGGATCGTGCCGGCAGCCGTGCCGCGGATGAACCATTCGCGGCGTTCGCTTTCCACCGGCGGCACGAACGTCACCGGGATGGCGGACACGCCGGCCGGTGGCAGCGGCGCCACCGACCGTTGCGCGCGATGCAGGAAGTGCACGACATCGCGCCAGATCGGCGCTGCGCCGGTGACGCCGGAGACGTCGCGCATCGGCGCGCCGGAGAAGTTGCCGACCCAGACGCCGACCGTGTACCGCGACGTGTAACCGATGCACCAGTTGTCGCGCATGTCCTTCGACGTGCCGGTCTTGACGGCGCTCCACACACGCGTGGCGAGTGGATTTTCGAGTCCGAACGTCGCGGCCCGCGCGCCGCGGTCGGCCAGGATGTCGGTGACGATGAAGCTCGCAGGCGCGCCGAACACGCGGCGCGGCGCCGCACTGCCGGCATCGATGCGTACTCGTGTGACGCCGTGCACGCCACCATTGGCAAGCGTCCGATAGGCATTGGCCAGCGCGAGCAGCGTGACCTCGGCGCCGCCCAGCGCCATCGCCGCGCCGTAGTAGTCGGCCGGCTCGGTCAACGTGTCGAGTCCGACGTTGCGCAGTGCCTGGTGGAAGCGATCCTGGCCGATCAGGTCGAGCGTGCGCACCGCCGGCACGTTGAGCGAACTCGCGAGCGCCGTGCGGACGCTGATGCTGCCGCGGAACTCGCGGTCGTAGTTCTGTGGCACGTAGACGCCGCGCGCGGTGGCGATGGTGAGCGGGCTGTCGTCGACGAGCGAGGCGGCCGTCAGCAGGCGCTCGTCCAGCGCCAGCGCGTACAGGAAGGGCTTGAGCGTCGACCCCGCCTGCCGCGGCGCGACGACGCCGTCGACGTTCGCCGCGCGCGACAACTCGCCACTGCTGCCCACATAGGCGATGATGTCGCCGCTCGCATTGTCGAGCACGACGATGGCGCCGTCCTCGACGTTGCGGGCGGCGAGTACCGACAGGTGATCGCGCAACGCGGCCACCGCGTGCGCCTGCACGTCGGCATCGAGCGTCGTTGCCAGTTGCTCGCCCGGCCGCTTCAGCAACTTGGTCGCGAGATGCGGCGCGAGGCCTTCGCGCGGCGGCGCGCGATAGCCGCCGCCCAACGCCATCGACGCGAGCGCGCGAATCGGCTCGCAGGGGACCTCGGGGCTCGCCACCGCCGCCACCGCGCACGCGCGCTGCGCGACGACGGCGGGCTTCGCGCCGGGGCTGCGCAGCAGCGCGACGAGGATCGCCGCCTCCCGCGCGTCCAGGCCGGCGGGCGCCTTGCCGAAGAGTCCCATCGCGGCCGCACGCAGTCCCGACAATTCGCCGCGGTACGACGACAGGTTGAGATAGGCCTCGAGGATTTCCGCCTTCGTCCAGGTGCGTTCGAGCGCGTGCGCCGCCTCGATCTGTGCCCATTTCTGCGCGAGTGTCCGCAGCTCGGCGCCGCTGCCGCGCAGCGCGGGGTCGAGCAGACCGCTCAACTGCATCGTCAGCGTGGAGCCGCCGCGCGGGCGGCGGCCGTCGGCGGCGCGCCACAGGCTGTCCCAAGCGGCCACCGCCAGGCCGGTCCAATCGACGCCATCGTGTTCGTAGTAGCGCTTGTCCTCCGCGGCGAGCAGCGCGGCGCTCATCGCCGGCGACACGTCGGCGAGCGCGACCCACGCGAGCCGGCGGACGGTCGGATCGACGCGCGCGCTGGAAAGCGGCGCGCCGTGACGATCGACGAGCAACGCCTCGGACGGCACGTAGCGCGACTTGACGTCGGGCAGCGACGGCAACTCGGCCGCCGTGGCCCCGGCGGCCAGCGCCAACGCGACCAGCAGCACAGCCGCGCGCCCCGGCGCCGGCGGCCGGCGTGCGGTCGCTGGCGTACCGGCGTGCTGCGCACTCCGGTATTCGCCCTTGGGACGGCCCGGCGGGCTTACTGGACTACCTGCGTGCTGCGCACTCCGGTATTCGCCCTTGGGACGGCCCGGCGGGCTTACCGGAATACCTGCGTGCTGCGCACTCCGGTATTCGCCCTTGGGACGGCCCGGCGGGCTCATGGCAGCACCGCCCACGGTGCGTTTCCCAACTCGCCGAACATTTCCGGCGCGTACATTGCCTCGACGCGCGTCGCCGGCAGATTGAACGTGCCCGGATTGTTGAGGCGCACCGTGTACTCGGTGACGAAGCGCCCCTTCGGCACGTAGCGGTAGTACGCGCGATAGGCGCTGAAGGTGCGCTCCTCGAAGGCCGGCCACACGGTGCCCTGCTTCCGCTCGCCCCGCGTGGCCAGCGTGGAGTCGCCGCCCAGGCCCCGGCCGAGCGCCGTGCTGCCGGCGGGCAGCGGATCGTCGACGACGACCCACGCCATGTCGGACTGCGATTCGACCTCGAGACGGACGCGGGCGATGTCGCCGCGTCGCCATTCGTCCTTCGTCTGCTGCTGGATCGGCGTGACCGTCCGCGTCACGCGGTAGCCGCTCGACAACGCCGTGGCGAGCGGAATCGCCGCGATGCTCGAGATCGTCACCCACGGCGTTCCCGTGCCCTCCTGCTTCAGCGTGACGTTCGCGCGGCCTTCGGGCCACGGCAGCCTCTGCGCGAAGGTCCTGTTGCCGTCGTCGTCCTTCCACGCATGCGTGAACGTGCTGTCCGCCAGCGTCGCCGCTGTCGTGCCGGTCACGGGTGTGGCCTCGAAGCGCGCGGAGAATTTTTCGAGCGCGAGCGAGCCCCAGGCGTTGGCGACCGTCGTGTTCCAGCGGCCGCGCTGCATGCGGCCGAGCGAGCCGCGCACCATCCGCGGCATGTCCTCCTGCCAGCC
>JBDTNR010000256.1:0-5439 GCA_039933655.1 Betaproteobacteria bacterium
AGGCGTCGCGATGCGTGCCGGCATCCTCGACGAGCATGCGCTCGAGCGAGTCGCCGCCGGCAAATTCGGCGTCGCTCAACGGGCGGGTGTGATCGTGACTCATCGTGGTCATGTTCCATACGCGGACAGCGCCGCCTTCAGCTTCAGCTTGCCGCGCAGCACGTGCGTCTTGACCGTGCCGACGGGGCAACCGAGGACGTAGGCCGCTTCCTCGTGCGTCAGGTCATTATGGTAACACTGGACAATGGCCGCGCGCTCCGCGTCGGACAGCACGGCCATCGCCCGCTCGAGGTCCACACGAAGCGTGGTGCCGCGCGCGTGATCGGCATGCATGTCGTCGACATGGGGCATCGCGTCAGCGTCCTCGTCAGCGATCGCGTCCGCCCGGTCGCCCAGCAGCTCTTCCTTGCGCTTGCGCGCGTCGGCGAGCCAGCAATTGGTGGCGATCCGGTACAGCCACGTCGAGAATTTCGCTTCCTGGCGGAACGTGGCGAGATTGCGCCAGGCGAGCACGAACGTGTCCTGCGCCAGGTCGTCGGCCAGCGCGTGATTGCCTGCAGTCAGCTTGCGCAGGCAGGCGCGCACGCTCGACTGGTGCCGCTTGACGAGTTCGGCGAACGCGTGCCGGTCGCCCGCAACCAGCGCACGCGCGATGAGTTGCGCATCCGATACCGGCGGTTCGGCCATCGTCGATCGTCAGGTCGGCGCGGTGGTGGCGGCCAGGCGCGGGCCGGGGGTGGAGGTCAGTGGGCACGGCGTGGGCTCGTTGGGTCCGGTGCTCAATTTGGGGTGTCCCCCGGCCCCGGGGCCGGGACCGGCGTCGCGGCGCGCGCGGCGGCGGATACCGCCTGCTGATCCTCGAAGTACCAGAGCGCGCAGTAGCCGATCCCCACGAACAGCAGCACGAGGCCGATCCACGACGGCGAGCCGTCGTCGACCACGCCATACAGTGTGAGCGCCAGGCCAACGGTACCCATCAGCACGCCCTTGCGCAGGTCGGACCACGCGGCCTCTTTGCGCAACGCGCGGGCCTGTTCGGCCAGCGGGGCGCTGGACGCGGCCACCCCGAGCGCGGCCCCGACCCGGCCCGCGTTGATCGCCTGCATCGCGTCCGCCGGCGTGACGATGCCTTTTTCGGCGAGCTTCAGCATCGTTTCGTTCTGCATTCGGCTCTTGCGCATCTTGTACCAGATGATCAGACCGGTGAAGAGGATCGGCGTCAGGAACACGATGAAGACGATGCCGAGCACCATGCTCGCGAGCGCCGGGTCGCGGTCCAGGAACTGGTCGAACGAATCGTATTGCCGGTCCGCGTCGCCGATGCCGATGCGGATGCCCTTGTGGCGACCTGGTCGGTCGGCATCGACGCCGATGTCGATGTCGGCGTCCGCGCCGGCCGCCTGGTGGCGGGCTTCCCGGGCGGCTGCCGCGGCTTCCCGGGCGGCTTCCTTCGCGATCTGGCTCGCCTCGCGCGCGGCGTCCCGGGCGGTTTCAGCCGCGGTCTTGGCGTCGTTCTGCGCGAGCCGCCAGGGCGACATCGAGGTCGATTCGGCGGCGCGGACGGACGGGGTTTCCGGCAGGAAAGCGGCCAGCGAAGCGAGCAGCAAGGCGCCCCCGAGCACGAGGCGACGGACGACGGGCGGCAAATGGCGATGCATGAAAGCTCCTACACGGGCGGTTGTCGGCAATTGGATGCGGCGAACCCCGGGTTCGGATTCGCGCGGGCGGTCAAACCGTCTGCTCCCGTGCCTTGCGCCGGCGTCGAGCCGTCGTCGACCCCATGCTATCATCGGCGGCGCCCAACCATGGCGGCAACGAGGGGCCAGGCGACACCAGATCCCGCGCCCTCGCGATACCGTTTCGAGGTCTTCCAGAAACCGCACCGACGTTGCCGATGGCCGCCAATTCAACCTCCCGGGCGCCCACGCCGCCCCCCCGCCTGTTGCTTCGCAGCAAAGCCGCCGCCCTCCGCTGGCTCGCCGCGCTGCTGATGGCCGCGTCGTTCGTGCTGCCGGCGAGCGCCGTCGACGACACCGTCACGCTCAATTTCGTCAATGCCGACATCGACGCGGTGGTCAAGGCCGTGTCGGAGATCACCGGCCGCAACTTCATCGTCGACCCCAAGATCAAGGGGACGGTCAACATCATATCGGCGCGGCCGGTGCCGCGTAGCCTCGTCTACCCGACGCTCCTGTCGGCGCTGAGGCTGCAGGGCGTCGTGGCGGTCGAGGGCAACGGCGTCACCAAGCTCGTCCTCGAGACCGAAGCGAAGATGCACGGGTCCGAGGTCGGACAGGGCGCCGTGCGCGGCGGCGGCGACCGGCTGGTGACGCAGGTGGTGACGCTGCGCTACGAATCGGCGCAGCAGCTTGTCAACGTGCTGCGTCCGCTGATCACGCCCAACAACACGATCGCGGCGTTTCCCGGCACCAACGCACTGGTCATCACCGACTATGCGGAAAACGTCCGCCGCATCGAGAAGATCATCGCGTCGCTGGACCAGCCGCCGTCCGGGGAGCCGATGCTGGTCACGCTGAAGCACGCGTCGGCGCTCGACCTCGTGCCGCTGATCAACCGCCTGCTCGGTGCCGAGACGGCGACGGCGGGAGCGCCGGCGGGCGAGGCACAGCAACGCGTGTCGATCGTCGCTGACCCGCGGTCGAACAGCATCCTGCTGCGCTCCGACAATTCGGCGCGCGCCGCGCGAGTGAAGGCGTTGATCGAGCAACTCGATACGCCGGGACGGCCGGGCGGCAACATGTTCATCGTGTACCTGAAGAATGCCGAGGCGGCGCGCGTCGCGCAGACGTTGCGCGCGCTGATGTCGGGCGGTGGCGATGCGGGGTCTTCCTCATCGGCCCCGCCGTCCATCATCGGCAACCAGCTCGGCGTGCCGACGTCGACCGGCGCGGCGCCGCAACAGGCGGCACCCCCGCCCTCCGGCAACAATCCGTTCTCCGGCAGCACGGCGGGCGGCGGCGCGCTGCCGGGCGGTCTCACGATCCAGGCCGACAACGCGAGCAATGCGCTGATCATCATGGGCCCCGAGCCGCTGTACAACAACCTGCGCACGATCATCGAGCGGCTCGACGTGCGCCGCGCGCAGGTGTTCGTCGAGGCGCTGATCGTCGAAGTGGCCGCCGATCGCGTTGCGGAGTTCGGCATCCAGTGGCAGATCCTGCAGGGGATCAACAAGAGCAACGTGCAGGGCTTCGGTGGCACCAACTTCGGCACCCAAGGCAACCCCAGCAACAACATCGTCTCCGGCTCGCTCAACCTGGGTGCGCTCGGGCAGGGCCTGAACGCGGGCATCTTGAACGGCACCGTCACGATTCCGGGCCTCGGCACGATCACCAATCTCGCGTTCCTCGCGCGCGCGCTCGAGCAGGAGGCAGGCGCCAACATCCTGTCGACGCCGACGCTATTGACGCTCGACAACGAGGAGGCGCGCATCATCGTCGGCCAGAACGTGCCGTTCGTGACCGGCCAGTACGCGACGACCGGCAGCACGTCGACCGTGCAGCCGTTCCAGACGATCGAGCGGCGCGACATCGGCGTGATGCTGCGCGTGAAGCCGCAGATCACCGAGGGCGGCACCGTGCGCCTCGCGATCTACCAGGAAGTCTCGCGGATCGAATCGTTCAACACGACGACCGGCCTCGTGTTGTCCAAGCGTGCGCTCGAATCCTCGGTCATCGTCGACGACCAGCAGGTCGCCGTGCTCGGTGGGCTGATCCAGGACACGTTCACCGATGGCTCGGACCGGGTGCCAGTCGTCGGCGATCTGCCGCTGATCGGTGCGCTCTTCCGCTACGACGCGCGCAAGCGGCAGAAGGTCAACCTGCTGATCTTCCTGAAGCCGACGGTCGTGCGCAACAACGCCGAAGGACGCGCGCTGACGTCGGAGCGCTACGACTACATCATGGGCGAGCAGGAAAAGAGCCGTCCGGAAAAGCGCTTCTTCTGGCAGGACCAGACGGTGCCGACGCTGCCGGCGGTTGGCGAGATGCCGGGCACGACCGAGGGCGAAATCCGCAGCAACTCGCAGCCGATGTCGCCGCCCATGCCCGTGCCGGCGCCGATGCCCGCACCGGCGCCGACACCCGTAACGCCGGCGCCGACCTAGCCGGCGCGTCCCGCGCCCATGGCAGCGATGGCCGCCCGCCAGAATCCTCCCGACACGGCCGCGACGTTCGCGGCGCAGATTCCGTACGCGTTCGCCCGCGCGCACGGCGTGCTTGCCGCCGGCATCGAAGGCAACGCCGTCGTCGTGCTGACGCGGCCCGACGCCACGGCCGACGGCATCATCGAGATCAAGCGCGTGCTGCAGCGGCCGCTCGTCACGCACGCCATCGGCGCCGAGGAATTTTCGTTCGAACTGGCGCGCGCGTACAACCAGGGCGCGCCGGGCGCCGCGGCCACGCTGGTGGGCGACCTGGCGCGCGAGACCGATCTGTCGCGGCTGATGCAGGACATGCCGGTGACGGAGGACCTGCTCGACAGCACGACACAGGCGCCGGTGATCCGGATGATCAACGCGCTGCTGCTGCAGGCGTTGCGCGAACGGGCGTCGGACCTGCACTTCGAACCCTACGAGACCCGTTCCGTCGTGCGCTTCCGCGTGGACGGCGTGCTGCGCGACGTCATCGAGCCGCCGCGCGCGCTGCATGCGGCGCTGGTGTCGCGCCTGAAGATCATGGCGAGCCTCGACATCGCGGAAAAGCGGCTGCCGCAGGACGGCCGGATCTCGCTCAAGCTCGGCGACAAGATCGTCGACGTTCGCGTGTCGACGCTGCCGACCGGGCCCGGCGAGCGCGTCGTGCTGCGGCTGCTCGACAAGGATTCGGCGCGTCTCGACCTCGAGGCACTGGGGATGGACGGGTCGACGCGCGACGCGATCGACCGGCTGATCCGCGAACCGCACGGCATCGTGCTCGTCACCGGGCCCACCGGCTCCGGCAAGACGACGACGCTTTACGCGGCGCTGTCGCGGCTGCCGCGCGGCTCGGTCAACATGATGACGGTCGAGGACCCGATCGAATACGCGCTCGACGGCGTCGCGCAAACTCAGGTCAATCCGCGCATCGAGCTCGACTTCGCGCGGACGCTGCGCGCCATCCTGCGACAGGACCCGGACGTCATCATGATCGGCGAGATCCGCGACCTGGAGACCGCGCAGATCGCCGTGCAGGCGTCGCTCACCGGCCACCTCGTGCTGGCGACGCTGCACACCAACGACGCGACGTCGGCCGTGACGCGGCTGCAGGACATGGGAGTCGAGCCTTACCTGCTGGCGTCGAGCCTGCTCGGCGTGCTGGCGCAGCGGCTGGTGCGCACGCTGTGTCCGGCATGCCGTGTCGCGCACGAGCCTTCGGCCGGCGAGGGCAAGCTGCTGGACGAACTGGGTCTTCCTGCGGCGCAGGCGGTGTGGACGGCGAC
>JBDTNR010000257.1:0-5435 GCA_039933655.1 Betaproteobacteria bacterium
TCACGCCCGACGGTGGTCGTGTAGACGTCACGGCGGCCCGTGCGGACTACGGCATCCTCGTCGCCGTGAAGGACACCGGCATCGGCATCGCCGCCGAGGATCTGGAGGCGGTGTTCGAGGAGTTCCGGCAGGTGGGCGCCCACTACACGAGCAAGCAGGAAGGCACGGGCCTGGGCTTGGCGCTCACCCGCCGTTTCGTCGAGCTGCACGGGGGCCGCATCTGGGCGGAAAGCACGCCCGGCACGGGTTCGACGTTCTCTTTCACCATTCCGGACCGGGTGTAGTGGCCATACCGCTTCGCTCGCGACCGATTCCCCTAATACAGGCCACTAGAAGATGGGCGTGATCCTGATCGTCGAAGACAATCCGCGGAACATGAAGCTCGTCCGTGACGTCCTGCAGGTGAAGGGCCACACGACCGTCGAGGCCACGAACGCGGAGGATGGCATCGTGCTGGCGGGCGAGCGCAAGCCCGACCTGATCCTGATGGACATCCAGCTGCCGGGCATGAACGGCATCGATGCGCTGCGCGTGCTGCGCGGGCAGCCGGACACGGCCCGCATTCCCGTCATCGCCGTCACGGCGTCGGTGATGCAGCAGGACCGCAAGCTCATCACGGAGGCGGGGTTCGATGGCTACGTGGGCAAGCCGATCAGCCTCGTCGAGTTCCTGCAGGCGGTCAACGACATGCTGGCGCGCGGCCCGCGCTAGGGGTGTCGCCGCAGCGGACTCACGCCGCCCACCACAACGGCGGACATTGGCCCCAATCAAGCCGGCCGCGGCTTAGGCGCGGCACAATGCACGAATGACCGTCGATACCATCGTGATCGGGGCCGGTGTTTCGGGCCTGGCGGTCGCGCACTCGCTGCTGCGGAACGGCCGTTCGGTTGTCGTGCTCGAAGCGGAGTCCGTCGCGGGCGGCGTCATCGCGACGGTCCGGCGCGACGACACGCTGTACGAGCGCGGGCCGAACAGCACGCTCGATACGTCGCCGCGCATCAGTGCGCTGCTGCGCGAACTGAATATCCAGGAGGAGCGCGTCGACGCGGCGGACGTCGCGGCGCAGCGGTTCGTCGTGCGCGATGGAAAGCTGTGCGCGCTGCCGATGTCGCCGGAAGCCTTACTGTCGACGTCGGCGTTCACGCTTGGCGCGAAAATGCGCCTGCTGCGGGAGCCCTTCATCGCGCCGGCGCCCGCCGGTGCCGAGGAATCGATCGCGGCGTTCGTAAGGCGGCGTCTCGGCCGCGAGTTCCTGGACTACGCGATCGACCCTTTCGTCGCGGGCATCTACGCGGGTGATCCCGAGCGCATTTCCGTGGCCGCCGCGTTCCCGCGCCTCCTTGCGCTCGAGCAGAAGTACGGTAGCCTGATCAAGGGCCAGATACTCGGCGCGCGCGCGCGCCGCAAGAGCGGCGCCGTCGCCAAGAACGCCGCGCACAGTTTTTCGTTCCGGCACGGCATGCAGACGCTGACCGACGCGCTGGCGCGCGCGCAGACCGCGCTCCACTGCAATGCGCGTGTCGGCGGTATCGCGCGCGACGGCGACACGTTCATCGTGTCCGGTACGCGCGCGGAAGGCGATTTCGCAATGCGGGCGCGCTCCGTCGTGTTGGCCGCTCCGGCGCCCGAGGCCGGGGCCATCGTGTCGACACTGGCACCGGAAGCCGCGCGGGCGCTGGCGGCGATCGAGTACGCGCCGATCGCAATCGTCGCGAGCCTCTATCGGCAGGCGGATGTCGGGCATCCACTGGACGGTTTCGGGTTCCTTGTCCCCAACAAGGAGCGCCGCAGCATCCTCGGGACGCTGTTCTCGAGCAGCATGTTCGCCGCGCGCGCGCCGGCTGGCATGGTCATGCTGACGACGTTCATCGGCGGGCGCCGCAATCCCGACGTGCTGGCGCGCGCGGACGCGGACGTGCTGGCCACCGTGCGGACGGAGCTCGCCGCGCTGGTCGATGCGCGCGACGCGCCCGCCTGGCAGGAGATCGTCCGCTGGCCGCAGGCGATACCGCAATACGACATCGGCCACCTCGACCGCCTGCGCTACGTCGATGCGGCCGAGGCGGCCATCCCCGGCCTCTACTTCTGTGCCAACTATCGCGGCGGCGTGGCCGTGGGCGACCGCATCGAACGCGGCGACGCGTTGGCGACGCGCATCGGCGACGAATTCACGCGCCGGACTTCGGCGCCTGCCTAGCGTTTTATCGGAACAGGCGCGCGTCGACCGCCGCCGCCAATGCCTCCGCGTCGACGGCGCCCTCGCAGTCGAACGCGACCGCGGTACGGGCCTCGTCGTCCTCCAGCGGTTCCGCCATCGCGAGCTGGCGGTCCAGAACACCGACGGTCGCCTCCGACGGGTCGGCCGCCGCCGCCTGCCGCGCGACGACGCGTTCACGCATCCGCGCCGCCGACACCTGCGGCGCGAGGATCGCGAAGGGAACGCGCAGCGTTGCGGCGAGGTCGCGGAACATGTGCCGCTGCGCGCGCGTGAGGCACGTGGCGTCGACGATCACCGGAAAGCCGGCGGCGACGATGCCCGTCGCAAGTTCGGCGAGGCGGGCATACGTGCGCTCGCTCGCGCCGGCGGCGTAGATTCCGGCGCCGACGGCGGAATGCGAGTCGTCGCGGCCTTGCAATCCCGCCAGCCGCTTGCGTTCGATGTCCGAGCGCACGCGGATCCAGTAGCCGGTGCCGGCGAGCTTCGCCGCGAGGAAGCTCTTGCCGGAGCCCGAGGGACCGCTGGTGATGACGATCGCGGTCCGGCAGGGCCTTGCCAGGACCTCGGCCAGCGCGAGATGCGAGCGAAAGCTCACCTGATCGCGTGCGGCGGCCGCGGCGTCCTTCGGCTGCGCCGCGCGGATGGCGGCGACCTTGGCGCGCACCATCGCGCGATACACGAGGAAGAACGACAGCACGCCGAGTCCGCCGTAATCGCCGGTCTCTTCGAGGTAATCGTTGACGAAGCGCTGACCGAGGTCGGGACGGCCGCGGTGGCGAAGGTCCATCACCGTGAAGGCGATCTCGGCCATCACGTCGGTCCAGCGCAGCTCGGGATTGAACTCGATGCAGTCGAAGACGACGATGCGGTCCGCGTATAGCACCATGTTCGCCAGATGCAGGTCGCCGTGGCATTCGCGGACGAAGCCGTTGCGTTGCCGTTGCTTGAGCAGCGGAGCGAGCCGCGCATGCGCAGCGCGCGTCCACGCCTGCAGCGCGGCGATGCGCGTGGCGATGTCGGATCCATGTTCCAGCGCCAGCACATGCTCGAAGTTGGCCAGCGCATTGGCCAGAACGACTTCGGGCGCGCCCCATGAATCCGTGGCGCTGCCGACCGGCGCGACGGCATGGAAGCGCGCGATCACTCGCGCCAGTTCGTCGATGTGTTCCGGCGTCAGCGTGCCCGCCGCCAGCATCCGGTCGAGTTCCAGCGCACGGTCGAAGCGCCGCATGCGCACCGCATACTCGAGCGGGGGGCCGGTGCCGCCGATCCGCGGCTCATCGGCGGTTCCGGTGATCGCCACGACGTCCAGATAGAGGTCGGGCGCCAGCCGGCGATTGAGCCGCACTTCGTCCTCGCACGCGGCGCGCCGCTTGGCGAGCGTCGAAAAGTCGAGGAATCCGAGGTCGAGGTGCTTTTTCAGCTTGTAGGCGAAGTCGCCGGCGAGCACCACCCACGAAATGTGCGTCTCGACGCGCTCGATGTGCGCCGCCGGATGCGGAAAGCACCGGGGGTCGCCCAAGCGTTCCGCCAGTGACGCGAGCGTGTCCAGGGTCAGACCGTCTGCTTTTTTGCCTGGTCGGGGAACCGGTAGATCGTCGAGTTGAGATAGCGAACGACCTCGTCGACCGTGGCATCCGGCCAGCGCAAGCCGATGTTGGCCGCCCAGCGGCGCACCTCAACCTTGAGGCTCGTCCAGTCGGTGGCGAGCCTGCTGTCACGCCAATGGACCTGCTTGTCGTGGCAGGCGACGCAGTGGGTGTCGTACAGGAGCGCTCCGCGTGACGCGGCGGCGGGCGCCTGGGCGAGCGCCGGCGTCGGCACAGCGAGCAGCAACAGCATCGCCAACAGGCAGATTCGATTCATCGTGTGCTTGTCCGGCTGTTCCATGGACTCCATCGTGACCGGTACGGCGCCGGCCGCCAAGTGCGGTGCCGGAATGGATTCATCGGGCTTTAGCGCTGGCCAGGAGTTCCGCGCGCGCGGTGGCCGCCATCAGGTCGCGGCGAGCGGGCGCTTCCGGCGGCATCTGCGCGACCAGTGCGCGCCAGTAGCCTGCGGCGCCCAGGTAGTCGCCAGCCTCGAACGCGGCGCTGCCGGCCATTTCGAGCGCCTTGGGAAAGGTCGGCTTGCGGGCCAGCGCGCGCATCACGAGTTCCCGTGGCTCACCGGCGAGCGAGCCACCCTGCGCCATGCCGAGCGCGTCGGCGTACTCACACCAGATTTCAGGGTCGGCTTCGACGCGCGTGCTCGCGGCGATGGCCTTCGCGTAGGCGGCGGCCGCGCCGGCGAAGCGGTCTTCCGCGAAGTCGAGCCGCGCGAGGAGTATGAATCCCCGCGCATCGCGCGGATTGCGCGCGAGATGCGCGACGAGTTCCTCGCGGACCGCCGTTGCCGGCAGCGTGTCATAGGCGCTCTGCGCATCGAGGCCGTTCCCCGGCGCCAGCGCGCCTGGCTCGCCGAGCAGCGCGTACAGGCCCGCCGCCGCCAGCGGCAGCGCGATGGCGACGCCGAAGCCGGCGCGGCGCGACCACCGCCGGCCCGTCTCCGAGGCGATCCCGGCCGCGCGCCCGTACGCCGCGCGGCGTGCCAGCAGCGGACGCAGCACCCAGGCGAGCACGAGCGCCGTCATCGGCAACGCAACGGCGGCGAAGAGCCACGGCGCCATCGCAATGGCGCCTATTTCGCTGCCGGGGCGGGCAGCGCCGGCGTCGCGGCGGCCACCTGCTTCGCCTTCATTGCGTCGTCCAGTATCTTGATGCCTTCCTGCGACGCGGTGACGGACTTCGCGAGCGACTCCTTGGCGAGGTCGAGGTTGTGGAACGAAGCGCCATTGGCCGCCGTCCACCACTCCCAGTTCGCGTGCGCGTCGCCATGCTTGGCGCGCGCGGCCTTCAGCGCATCGTCGGACACGCCGACCAGAAGCGCCGGCGCGAACTTGTTGATGAACTGCGCCAGCCAGAACTCCGCGTGGCGGACCTTGCCCTGGTAGTGCGACGCCATCGACTCGATCACGTAGCGCGCCTGCTTCTCGTCCCACTGGCCATGGCAGCGCAGGCAGGTTTCCTTCAGGTAGTTCTTGGGGTTCGTCTGCCAGTGCGACGTGTAGAACTTGCCGGTCTTGTCGTCCTTGATCTTCGGCATGTGACACGCCGCACAGTCGATGCCGAGCTTCTCGTGCGTCGAGTTGTAGTACGTCTCGACGTCCGGGTGCTGC
>JBDTNR010000258.1:0-5433 GCA_039933655.1 Betaproteobacteria bacterium
ACGCTGACGGCTACTTCCGCACGGGCGACGCCGGCTATCTGGACGACAGCGGGCAGCTCAAGATCATCGATCGTGCCAAGGACGTGGGCAAGCTGGTCGGCGGCGCGATGTTCGCGCCCAACTACCTCGAGAACAAGCTCAAATTCTTCCCGCACATCAAGGAGGCGGTCGCGTTTGGCCACGACCGCGATCGCGTGTGCGCGTTCATCAACATCGACATTGGCTCCGTGGGCAACTGGGCGGAGCGGCGCGGAATCGCATATTCGGGATACACCGACCTCGCGCAGAAGGCCGACGTCTATGCGCTGATCCGCGACTGCGTCGAGAAGGTGAACGCGGAGCTCGCCGACGAGGGCGACCTGTCCGACTCGCAGATCCACCGCTTCCTCATCCTGCACAAGGAACTCGATCCGGACGACGACGAGCTGACGCGCACGCGCAAGGTGCGGCGCGGTTTTGTCGCCGAAAAGTACTCGGTGCTGATCGACGCGCTTTATGGCGGCAAGGCGGTCCAGCACATCGAGACGCTGGTGCGCTTCGAGGACGGCCGCACCAACATGGTGGCGGCGGACCTGAGGATCGATGACGCGAAGACCTTCCCGGCGTCGCACAGGCGGGCGGCATGAACCGCAATTCCACGATGAGGCGCATGGACGACGAGTACGGCAACGCAAGCGCTTGCCCGGCATCTCTGTGCCTCATTGTGAAGCCCTGCGACACCCCATGAGCGCCAGCGAACGACGAATTGGCGACGTCATCCTGAAGCTCGACAGCATTTCGCTGGCGTTTGGCGGGGTGAAGGCGCTGACCGACATCAGCTTCGACGTCCGCGAGCACGAAATCCGCGCGATCATCGGGCCGAACGGCGCCGGCAAGAGCTCGATGCTCAATGTCATCAACGGCGTCTACCACCCGCAGCACGGCACGATCACGTTCCATGGCGAGGTGCGCCGCAACATGGACACGCACAAGGCGGCCGCGCACGGCATCGCGCGCACGTTCCAGAACATCGCGCTGTTTCGCGGCATGTCGGTGCTCGACAACATCATGACCGGCCGCAATCTCAAGATGAAGGCAGGCGTCCTCGCGCAGGCGGTCTGGCTCGGACCTGCGCGGCGCGAGGAACTCGAGAACCGGCGGAAGGTGGAGGAGGTCATCGACTTCCTCGAGATCCAGCATATCCGCAGGACGCCCGTCGGGCGCCTGCCCTACGGCCTTCAGAAGCGCGTCGAACTCGCGCGCGCGCTGGCGGCGGAGCCGACGATGCTGCTGCTCGACGAGCCGATGGCCGGCATGAACGTCGAGGAAAAGCAGGACATGTGCCGCTTCGTGCTCGACGTCAACGAGCAGTTCGGCACGACGATCGTGCTGATCGAGCACGACATGGGCGTGGTGATGGACATCTCGGACCGCGTGGTGGTGCTCGACTACGGCAAGAAGATCGGCGACGGCGCGCCGGACGAGGTTCGCAACAACCAGGCGGTGATCGATGCGTATCTCGGCGTCGCGCACTAAATCGGGGTCAGAGCTGTAATTATTCGAGGCGCTGCTGCTTCCATTTCTCCGACGATTGGACGAAAAATTACAGCTCTGACCCCAATGCCAGGCATCCCGGCACCCCGGCGCCACGTTGTACATGAGCTCCTGAACCTGACCTGACCTGCCATGGCATTCTTCCTCGAAGTCCTGATCGGTGGCCTCCTCTCGGGCGTCATGTATTCGCTCGTGGCGCTCGGCTTCGTGTTGATCTACAAGGCGTCCGGAGTGTTCAACTTCGCGCAGGGCGCGATGGTGTTCTTCGCCGCACTGACGTTCGTCGGCATCACCGAGCTCGGGGTCTCCCCGTGGCTCGCGTTTCCGATCACGCTGGGCGTCATGGTCGTGCTGGGGCTGGTCATCGAGCGCGTCGTGCTGCGTCCGCTCGTCAACCAGCCGCAGATCACGCTGTTCATGGCGACGATCGGCCTCGCGTTCTTCATCGAGGGCCTCGCGCAGATGATGTGGGGCGCGAACGTGCGCGGGCTCGACCTCGGCCTGCAGGACGAGCCGCTGCAATGGGTGTCGGACCAGTGGGGAATGAGCATCTCCAAGTTCGACCTGGCCGCCGCGGGTGTTGCGGCCATCCTCGTCACGTCGCTCGCGCTGTTCTTCAGCCGCACGCGCATCGGCCGCGCGCTGCGCGCGGTGGCCGACGACCACCAGGCGGCGCTGGCGGTGGGCATCCCGTTGCAGCAGATCTGGGGCATCGTGTGGGGCGTGGCTGGGTTCGTCGCGCTGGTTGCGGGACTGTTGTGGGGGGCGCGCAATGGCGTGCAGTTCGCACTGACGTTCGTCGCACTGAAGGCGCTGCCGGTGCTGATCCTCGGCGGCTTCGAATCGATTCCCGGCGCGATCGTCGGCGGCCTCATCATCGGCGCCACGGAGAAGCTGGCCGAGGTCTACTTCGGGCCGATGGTGGGGGGCGGCATCGAGGGCTGGTTC
Source organism: Betaproteobacteria bacterium (assembly GCA_039933655.1). Lineage (GTDB taxonomy): Bacteria > Pseudomonadota > Gammaproteobacteria > Burkholderiales > Casimicrobiaceae > VBCG01. The sequence goes on from JBDTNR010000258.1 coordinate 2,482, forward strand.
CCGTACGTGCTTGCGCTCCTGTTCCTGCTGGTCCGACCCGAAGGCCTCTTTGGTGAAAAGATCATTCGCCGCATCTAGAAGCAGGGTCAGAGACGACTTTCCCGCCGCATTCGACCGTCCGCCGCCACTCACCGAAAAACCGTTCCTGACCTCCTATGTTCTATCGCGAAGCCGGGCAGTTCAAGACCACGTACATCGAGGACTCGGCGATCTTCCCGATCCGCCAGGATCGGATCGGGATCGCCGTCATCCTGCTGCTGGCGTTCGTCGCCGTACCGATGTTCGCCTCACCGTACGTCTTCTCCGCGATCATGATCCCGTTCCTGATCCTCGCGCTGGCGGCGATCGGTCTCAACATCCTCACCGGGTATTGCGGCCAGCTGTCGCTCGGCACCGCGGCGTTCATGGCCGTCGGCGCCTTCGCGTCCTACAACTTCATGCTGCGCGTCCCCGGCATGCCGATCCTCGTCGCCTTCATCGGCGGCGGCGTGCTGGCGGCGGCCGTCGGCATCGTGTTCGGCCTGCCCAGTCTGCGCATTCGCGGCTTTTACCTGGCGGTGGCCACGCTGGCCGCGCAGTTCTTCATCGTCTGGTGCCTGGCCAAGGTCGGCTGGTTTTCCAACTACAGCTCATCCGGCGTCATCACGGCGCAGCAGGTCGAGATCCTGGGCTACAAGTTCGACACGCCGGTGTCCAAGTACCTGCTGGTGCTCGCCATCGTCACCATCATGGCGCTGGGGGCGAAGAACCTGGCGCGGAGCAACATCGGGCGCTCGTGGATGGCCGTGCGCGACATGGACGTCGCGGCAGAGGTCATCGGCATCCGGCTGATGCCCGCCAAGCTGCTGGCATTCGCGATCAGCTCGTTCTATGCGGGGGTCGCCGGCGCGCTGTACGCGTTCATGTATCTGGGCACCGTCGAACCCGAGGCCTACAACCTCGACCTGTCGTTCCGCATCCTGTTCATGATCATCATCGGTGGCGTCGGGACGATCCTGGGCTCTTTCCTCGGCAGTGCGTTCATCGCCCTGCTGCCGACGTTCCTGAGCCTGCTGGTCGCGTTCCTCGAGACCACGGTTCACCTCAATGTGCCGAAGAGCCTGACGTCGAACCTGGAACTCATGGTGTTCGGCGGTCTCATCATTTTCTTCCTGATCGTCGAGCCGCACGGCCTCGCCCGGCTGTGGCAGATCGGGAAGGAGAAGCTGCGGCTGTGGCCTTTCCCGCATTGAATGTCCGTCGTGGAAGCGACGATGGGCGGCGACTGTTTGCTGTGCGGTATGCGAACGTGAAGTCATTATCCGATTTGTCGGTGAATGCTGTGACAACCATCGCTCCCTCGCGGAGACGATTTGCAAGGAGGAAAAGCATGAAGGCAACAATGAAATCGGCCCTGCTGGGCCTCACGATGCTCGGCGTCGCGTCCACCGCGATCGCGCAGAACGAGCAGTTCATCCCGATCCTGTCCTACCGCGTAGGTCCCTATGCGGCGGGCGGCTCGGGTTACTTCGGCGGTACGATCGACTACTTCAACCTGGTCAATGCGCAGGGCGGCATCAACGGCGTCAAGCTGTCGTGGGAAGAGTGCGAGACTGAGTACAACGCGTCGCGCGGCGTCGAATGCTATGAGCGGCTGAAGAAGAAGAACGGCGGCGCGACCACCGTCGAGCCGTTGTCGACGGGTATCGCGTACGGCCTGCTCGACCGCGTCGGCCAGGACAAGATCCCGATGACCACGTTCGGCTACGGCAGCGCCAACGCCGCCGACGGGCGCGTGTTCCCGTGGGTCTATCCGATCGGCACGAGCTACTGGAGCCAGGCCGCGGCGATGGTCGCCTATCTGGGCCAGCAGGTCGGAGGCGTCGACAAGCTGAAGGGCAAGAAGATCGTGGATCTCTACCACGACTCCGCGTTCGGCAAGGAGCCGCTTCCGGTCTTCGAGGCGCTCGCGGCGAAGTACGGCTTCGAGTTCATCAAGATCCCTGTCGCGCATCCGGGCAATACGCAGGAATCGCAATGGCTGCAGATCCGGCAGGCGAAGCCCGACTACGTGATCCTGTGGGGCTGGGGAGTGATGAATCCGACTGCGCTCAAGTCTGCGGCCAAGGTCGGCTTCCCTCGCGACAAGATGCTGGGCGTCTGGTGGGCAGGCTCGGAAGAGGACGTGATTCCGGCCGGCGACGCCGCCAAGGGTTACATCAGCGCCGCGTTCTCGGCGCCGGGCACGAACTTCCCGGTGATGCAGGACATCCAGAAGAAGGTCTACGGGGCCGGCAAGGGTAACCTCGAGGACGCGTCGCGTCAGGGCTCGATCTACCACACGCGGGGCGTCGTCTACGGGATGGTGATCGTCGAGGCGATCCGCAAGGCGCAGGAAAAATACGGCAAGGGCAAGGTGATGACGCCCGAGCAGGTGCGCTGGGGACTGGAGCATCTCAACCTGACCGAAGCGCGGATCAAGGAGCTCGGCGCGGCCGGCATGTTCCCGCCGATCAAGACGTCCTGCCTCGACCATGAAGGCTCCGGCATGGTCCGCTTCCAGCAATGGGATGGCAAGGGCTTCAAGCCGCTGACGCCGTTCATGGCGGGCGACAAGGCGCTGGTCCGCACGATGGTCGACGAGAGCGCCGCCAAGTACGCCGCGGAAAAGAAGATCACGCCGCGCGACTGCGCGAAGGAAGGCTAGAGCAAGAGCCCAGGCAGCAAGCGAGACCCCTTCCTCTCCCGTTCGCGGGAGAGGGCTGGGGTGAGGAGGGCGAACCGCGTCCTCACCCCAGCCCTTCTACCCGGTGCGCTGCATCGGGGCCGAGGGGAGACCACCGGAAGCCCATTCGCACTCGACCGATCCATGACGACCGCCGCCGCACCGAAGCTCCAGCCCGCGACGCCATACCTCTCGGTGAACAACATCGAGGTCATCTACGACCACGTGATCCTCGTGCTGAAGGGCGT
>JBDTNR010000259.1:0-5429 GCA_039933655.1 Betaproteobacteria bacterium
CCCGGATCGCCCTGCCGGCCGGCGCGGCCGCGCAGCTGGTTGTCGATGCGCCGTGACTCGTGCCGCTCGGTGCCAATGATATGCAGGCCGCCGGCGGCCACGACCTCGTCGTGGCGTACTTTCCAGTCGGCGCGCAGCCTGTCGATCTCGCGTTCCCTTTCCGTCGCGAGCAGCGACTCGTCGTCGCGGAGCTTCAGGATCAGCGGTTCCAGCATGCCGCCGAGCACGATGTCGGTGCCGCGGCCGGCCATGTTGGTGGCAATCGTGATGGCCTTCGCGCGACCCGCCATCGCGACGATCTCGGCCTCGCGCGCGTGCTGCTTGGCGTTCAGCACCTCGTGCGGCAGTTTTTCCTTCGTCAGGTAACCCGACAGCAGTTCCGAATTCTCGATCGACGTCGTGCCGACCAGCACCGGCTGCCCGCGTTCGTGGCAGTCCTTGATGTTGCCGATGATCGCGTCGACTTTTTCCTGGAACGTGCGGAACACGAGATCGTTCGCATCCTTGCGCACCATCGGCTGGTGCGTCGGGATGACCACGGTCTCGAGGTGGTAGATCTGTTGGAACTCGAACGCCTCGGTATCTGCCGTGCCGGTCATGCCGGCCAGCTTGCCGTACATGCGGAAATAATTCTGGAAGGTGATCGAAGCAAGCGTCTGGTTCTCGCGCTGGATCGGCACGCCTTCCTTCGCCTCGACCGCCTGGTGGAGGCCGTCGGACCAGCGGCGGCCCGACATCAGGCGCCCGGTGAACTCGTCGACGATCACGACTTCGCCGTTCTGGACCACGTAGTGCTGGTCGCGGTGATAAAGGGAGTGTGCCCGCAGCGCCGCGTAGAGGTGGTGCATCAGCGAGATGTTGTGCGCGTCGTACAGCCCCGACCCCGGCGGAATGAGCCCGGCCTGGGCCAGGATGGACTCGGCGTGGACATGGCCCTCTTCCGACAGCAGCACCGTGTGCGCCTTCTCGTCGACCCAGTAATCGCCCGGGCCCTTCTCGTCCGCCTGCCGCTTGAGCTTGGGCGCGAGCTCGTTCAGCCGGTAGTACATCTCGACGTTGTCGTCGGCCTGGCCGGAAATGATGAGCGGCGTCCGTGCCTCGTCGATCAGGATCGAATCGACCTCGTCGACGATCGCGTAGTTGAGCGCGCGCTGCACGCGTTCGCCGGTCGCGAACACCATGTTGTCGCGCAGGTAGTCGAAGCCGAATTCGTTGTTGGTGCCGTACGTGATGTCGGCGGCGTAGGCGGCCTGCTTGTCCTGGTGGCTCATCTGCGACAAATTGACGCCGACGGTCAGGCCGAGGAACTTGTAGATGCGCCCCATCCAGTCGGCATCGCGCTGCGCCAGGTAGTCATTGACGGTGACGACGTGCACGCCCTTGCCCGCCAATGCGTTCAGGTACGCGGGCAGCGTGGCGACGAGCGTCTTGCCCTCGCCGGTACGCATTTCCGCGATCTTGCCGTTGTGCAGCGCCATGCCGCCGATCAGCTGCACGTCGAAATGGCGCATCTGCAGCGCGCGCTTGCCCGCCTCGCGAACGACGGCGAAGGCATCGGGAAGCACGGCATCGAGCGTCTCGCCGCTCGCAACGCGGCCCTTCAGCTCGGCAGTCTTGCCGCGCAGCGCCTCGTCGGACAACTCGGCCATCGCGGGCTCGAGGGCGTTGATCTGCCGGACGGCCTGCGCGAACTGCTTCAGCAGGCGCTCGTTGCGGCTGCCGAAAATGCGGGTGAGGATATTGGAAATCATCGGGGGTAGCGGCGTGGCCGGAAAGCGTACGGGTTACGTTCGGTCGTCGGTGCAAAAAACAAGGGGTGAGGACAGCCTCACCCCTGCGCTGGAACGTTCCGGACCGTGGTCAACTCAAGCGGTCAATTCAGGATGGAGGCTTGCAGGAACCGTGCCGGATTCTGCGGCGCCCCGTTCAACCGGACTTCGAAGTGCAGATGCGGCCCGGTGGAACGTCCGGTGGACCCGACCGTCGCGACCCGCTGGCCCCGCAGGACGAGGTCGCCTTCCTTCACGATCAGGCTCGACGTGTGAGCGTAGCGCGAAACAAGGCCGTTGCCGTGGTCGATCTCAAGCATTTTACCATAGGCGGGATGCCAGTCCGCGAAGACGACCTTGCCGCTGGCCGCGGCCACGATCGATGTGCCCGACTCGGCAGGAAAGTCGATGCCTTCGTGCATCGACTGCTGGCCGGTGAAGGGGTCGATCCGGTAGCCGAAGTTCGACGAGTACCAGCCGTCGACGATCGGATACAGTGTGGGCAGGAACTTGCGGTTCGCCGAATCGTGGACCACCAGCGCTTCCAGCACGGACAACTGGTCGGATCGGGTGTCCATCTGCCGCGAGAGGCTGTCAACCATGGCCGCGAACTCCCGCACCGACAGGTTGCGCGATGGCAGCGACGACGGCGCGCCGCCGCGGCCCGGCGTCGTGCCCGGCTGCATCGACGGCAACTCCTGCGGCTTTAGGCCCGCGGACTTCGCGAGCCGGTCGCCGACGTTCTCGAGGCGCAGCATCTGCGCCTGCAATTCGCCGAGGCGCATCGCCATCGCGTTCAGGTGACCCTGCACGCGCTCGTTGACGCGCGCCGCTTCCTCGCGCTGGTCGGCGAGCACGATGGCTGCGAGCCATGGGTGCTGGGTGGCAGCCGCCCACCGCAACGTGACGAAATTGAACGCGAACGTGAAAACGAGGAAGACGACGAGCAACGCCGCCCCGCCTCCCGCCCAGTGCCGCCAATCGAGCGTGACCGTCCGCGCTCGCGCATTGGCCCCTGCGACCAGGATGATGTTCAATCGTGTACCCTCCAACCAAGCGCGACGCGCACGACAACGCAGAGCAAGCAGCGCGAGATCCGCATGGTGAAACCTGTTCCAACAAGGCCGCTGGCCCGTATCCTCGCCACCGACACGCAGCTCGCCGCGTGGCATGACCGGATGCAGCGGGAATCCCGATTGACCGCCGCCGTGCGCCGCATGCTACCGCGGGCGCTGGCCGATCGAGTGCGGGTTGCCGACACCGAACCGCCAATGCTGGTCCTGGCGGTCGCCGCCGGAGCCGTCGCCGCGGTGGTCCGCCAGCGCACTCCCGACCTCCTCGCCGGCCTTCGACGGGAAGGATGGAACTTTACTGAATTACGGGTGCGGGTGCAAGTGAAGGTCGCGCCGCCGGAACCGGATAAACCTGCGTCAAATCAAAGAAATAAGATCGATTCCGCACCTTTGCGGGCGGCGGCGTCACGCATGCCGGCCGGTCCGTTGCGCGATGCGATCGAGCGTCTGGCGCGCCGCGGGCGCTGAAAGCGGGCTCCGCGCCGCGGGTCACGGAAGTTTCGGCAGGCGTTCGCAGGGCATCCATTGACGACAGCGCGGGCGACAAAAGACTCTTCGCTGGCGACCGCGCCCGGGCGAACGTCAGACCATCAGCACCAGACGTTCGAACAGGAAGAACAGCAGGACACCCGCCAGCAGATAGATGGTGAACTTCGCCACCAGCACGATGAAGCGCAGGTAACGGCGATCGCGGGTGAACAGATACAGGAGTCCGGACGCGACGATCGCGCCGATCGCCAGGAACAGCAGCAGGCGGACGATCAGCAAGGGGGACCGGACTCGCCGGGCCGTCGCCGCGCGCCGGCGGTCATGCCGGCTTCAGCGACCAATCGTGGAACGCCCGCGGGACCGTCTTCTCGTCGTTGAACGTGACGATTTCGGAGGCGTCGGCGCGCGCGAGCAGCGCCCGGGCGAGCTGGTTGTTGAGCGCATGACCCGACTTGTACGCGGTGTACTGGCCGATCAGCGGATGCCCGAGCAGGTAGATGTCGCCGATGGCATCCAGCACCTTGTGGCGTACGAACTCGTTGTCGTAGCGCAGCCCTTCGCTGTTCAGCACGCGGAATTCGTCCAGCACGACGGCGTTCTGCAGGCTGCCGCCCAAACCGAGTCCGGCGGCGCGCATCGCCTCCAAGTCCTGCATGAAGCCGAATGTACGGGCGCGCGCCACTTCCTTCGCGTAGGAATCAAGCGCGAAATCGACGACGACGTTGCGGTTTTCCGAACCGAACACCGGATGCGGGAAGTCGATTGTGAAATCCAGGCGGAAACCGGCGAAAGGCTCGAAGCGCGCCCACTTGTCGCCGTCGGCGACCTCCACCGTCGACGTCACGCGCAGGTAGCGCTTGGCCACGCTCTGCTCGGCGATGCCTGCCGACTGCAGCAGGAACACGAACGGACCGGCGCTGCCGTCCATGATCGGCAATTCGGGCCCGGCGATGTCCACAAAGAGGTTGTCGATGCCCAGACCCGCCAGCGCCGACATCAGGTGCTCGACAGTGGAGACGCTTGCGTCGCCGACCTTCAGCGATGTCGACAGTCGCGTGTCGCCGACATTGCCGGCAATGGCGGGGATCGCCGCCGAACGCGGCAGGTCCGTGCGATTGAACACGATGCCCGTGTCGGCCGGGGCCGGCCGCAGCGTCATTTCCACGCGCGCGCCGGTGTGCAAGCCCACTCCCGTGGTCTTGGTGGGCCTGGTCAGCGTGCGTTGTTTGAGCATCTTCGGTAAAGTCCAGCCGCTTCAACAGCTTAGCCTGTCAAGTGTACCACGTTTGACGACCGCGGAGCAGGCGTGGCGGCAAAGAAGCCGGCGGGCCGGCGACCGCTGGCAGCGGCCCCCGGACCGGCACGCGCTCATGCCGCGCCTCGTTCAGTCGGCCTGCTTGCGCAGGAACGCCGGAATGTCCGACGCATCGAACGCCGGCCCGCCCGACGACGACGGTGCCGAACGGCCCTTGCGCATGACCGCCGGCTGGTCGAGGCGGTCGTAATCGATCGTCTCCACCTGCATGCCGATGCCGTCGGTGCCGGTGCGCTCGATGACCGTCGTCTCGACCATCTCCAGCCGGTGCGGGCGCTTTACGGCCAGCGCCGCGCCGCCTAATCCCGTCGCGATCATCGTGACACGGAGGTCGTCGCCCATCGCCTCGTCGATCACCGTGCCCACGATCACCATCGCATCTTCCGCCGTGAACTCCTTGATGGTGTTCATGACCTCGTAGTATTCCTTCATCTTCAAGCCCTGCGACGCGGTGACATTGACGAGCACTCCGCGCGCGCCGGCGAGATTGACGTCCTCGAGGAGCGGACTCTTGACCGCCTGCTCCGCCGCCATGCGGCCGCGCTCGACGCCGCTCGCGGTGGCCGAGCCCATCATGGCCATGCCGACTTCGCCCATCACCGTGCGAACGTCGGCGAAGTCGACGTTGACGAGCCCCGGGTTGTTGATGACCTCGGCGATCCCCGAAACGGCGCCGTGCAGCACATCGTTCGCGGCGGCGTAGGCGTCGAGGAGCGGGATGTCGTCGCCGAGCACGTCGATCAGCTTGTCGTTCGGGATGATGATCAGCGAATCGACCTTCTT
>JBDTNR010000260.1:0-5425 GCA_039933655.1 Betaproteobacteria bacterium
GCTTTATTACAGCTCTGACCCCAATTGACCGACCCCAATTGACCGAACTCGTGGCGTCGGCGCGCGCTTTATTACAGCTCTGACCCCAATTGCCGCGCATGCTGCCGCTACCGATGGGTCGGCTGGCGCCCGCCCAGCCGGTGCGTCAGCTCCTCGGCCGTATGCGCGACGAGCGGCCCCAGCTGCTTGATGCGCTCGTCGGGAAGGCGCGACACCGGCCCGGCGCAGGAGATGGCGCCCAGCACTTCGGCGTGCTCGTTGTAGATCGGCGCGGCCACGCAGCGCGTTGCCAATATGTGCTCTTCGTCGTCGAACGACCAGCCGCGCTGACGTATCACCCGCACGCTTGCCCACATCGTTTCCGGCGACGTGATCGTGTTGGCGGTGATCCGCGGCAGTCCCTTGACCTTGAGGATCGCGTCGATCTGCTCGTCGGGCAGCGCGGCGAAGATCGCCTTGCCCACGCCGGACGCGTGCAGCGGCACGCGGCTGCCCAGCTTGACGATCGTGCGCATCGTCTCGCGGCATTGCACCTGGTCGATGAAGACGGCCTCGGTACCGTCGAGGATGCCGAGGTTCGTCGTCTCCCCCGACTGCTCCATCAGCCGCCGCATGTACGGATGGCTTTGCGCGACGAAATCGCGGTTGGCGAGGAAGCTGGTGCCGACGGTGAACGCCTGCAGGCCGATGTACCAGCGGCCGAGTTCGCCGCCCTGGTAGACGTATCCCATTTTCTCCAGCGTCGCCAGCAGTCGGTGCGCCGTCGACGGCGCGAGCTGCACACGCTGCGCGAGGTCGGTGAGCGTGAGCCCGCCTTCGGCGCGCGCCAATGCCTCGAGCAGCGACAGGCCGCGCGTGAGGCTCTGCACCTGCACGGTGACGGCGCCGGGCTTGCCGGGCGTGCGGCCGCGCTTGGGCGGTGGACTGGACAGGCGATTGGGCATGGGCTGCGGATTGTTTTTGGGCGGTGACGGCAAGTCGTCCTGCCCTTTCAGCGTAACTGCAAGTGCGGGGTGACTGCAAACATCCGTCCCGCGATGTCGACCTCATAACGTGCGGCGAGGATCGCCGCCTCGGTGCGCGCCGCGGCGTCCGGCTGCGCGCGCGCATAGCCCAACGCGACGGCGCGACCGTGCTGCCGGCTGTAACCCGCCGAGGTGATCTCGCCGACGTTGCGGCCGTCCATCATGATCGGCTCGCCGCCCCACGGAAACGCGGCCGGGTCGTCGAATGTGAACTGCACGAGCCGCTTGCGGACGCCTGCTGCCCGCTGTGCGACGAGCGCATCGCGTCCGGTGAACGCCGCGGGCTTGTCGATTTTCACCGCATACCCCAGTCCGGCCTCCCACGGCGTCTCGTCGGGGGAGAGCTCGGGCCCCCATGCGCGCCGGCCCGCTTCGATGCGCAATGCGTCGATCGTGTAATACCCGGCATCCTTCAGGCCGAACGCGGCACCTTCGCTCCACAGGGCGTCGTAGAGCGTCGCGCACTGGTCGGTCGGCACCACCATCTCGTACCCCGGTCCACCGACGTAGCTCATCCGCGCGGCCCGCGCGCGCGCATACCCGACGTCGATCTCCGCCGTCGTCGAGAATGGCAGCGCGCCTTTCGACAGGTCGTCGGGACACAGCGTCCGCAGCAGCGCCTCGGACTTCGGCCCCATCAGCGCGATCACCGAATACGCGCTGGTGACGTCGACCAGCGCCGCGAACTCGTCGGCGGCGATCGCGCGCTCGATCCACGCGGCGTCGCGCGTGGCTTGGCCTGAGCCCGTGAGGACGAAGAAGGTGTCGCTGGCGAGGCGGGTGATCGTGAGGTCGGACTCGAAGCCGCCGCGCCGGTTGAGCATCGCCGTGTAGACTATCCTGCCCACGGGGACGTCGACCTCGTTCGCGCACAGTCGCTGCAGCACGGCCAGCGCGTCGCGACCCTTGAGGATGAATTTCGAGAACGACGTCTGGTCGAACACAACGACATCCTCGCGGCACGCGCGCTGTTCCTCGAGCACATGCGGCAGCCAGTCCGGCGTGTCCAGCGTGTAGGGCGACGGTGGGGCGCCGGGCGGCAGGAAATAGTTGGCGCGCTCCCAGTTGAGCTTGGTGCCGAACACCGCGCCCTTCGCCCGCAGGCGGTCGTAGAGCGGCGAGCGGCGCAGCGGCCGCACCGTTTGCAGCTCTTCGCGCGGCCAGCGCATCGCGTAATGCAGGCCCAGCGATTCCACCGTGCGGTCGGCCAGGTGGCGGCGGTTCGCATGGAAAGGAGCGAAGCGGCGGATGTCGACGTCCCAGAGGTCGAGCGGAGCCTCGCCGCCGACGATCCACTCGGCGACCAGCCGGCCCGCGCCGCCGGAGTTGGCGATGCCCGCGGAGTTGAAGCCCGCGCAGACGAAGTAACCGCGGACCTCGGGCGCCTCGCCGAGAATGAAGTTGCCGTCCGGCGTGAAGCTCTCGAGACCATTCAGCAGCATCTTGACCTGCGCTGTTTCGAGGCAGGGCGCGCGGTGGATCGCGTTGGTCATCAGGATCTCGAACTGGTCCCAGTCCTCGGGCAGCAGCTGGAACTCGAAGCCGTCCGGAATCGGTGACACGTTCCACGGCTTGGCCGCGGGCTCGAAGCCACCCATCACGAGGCCGCCGACTTCCTCCTTGAAATAGATGAAGCCATCCGGATCGCGAATCACCGGCAGCTGCGGCGTGATGCCACCGATGGCTTTGGTCACGATGTAGAAATGCTCGGCGGCGTACAGCGGCACGTTGACGCCGGCGCGGCGCCCGAATTCCCGCGCCCACTGGCCGCCGCAGTTGACGAGCGTCGCGCAGGCGATCTCGCCTTCGCCTTCGGCGCTCGTCCAGCGGACGCCGGCGACGCAACCCTCGGTCACCCGGACGCCGGAGACCTTGACGCCCTCGACGAGCTTCGCTCCGCGCATCCGTGCGCCGCGCGCCAGCGACTGCGTGAGGTCGGTCGGATTGGCCTTGCCGTCGCCCGGAATCCACACGGCGCCGGCCAAGTCCTCGGTCCGCAGGATCGGCGCGATGCGGCCGGCTTCGGCCGGCGACAGGTATTCGAACTCGATGCCGAAGCTCTTCGCCCGCGCCATCTGCCGCTTGATGAGCTGCAGACGCTCCGGCGTCTTCGCGACGTTCAGGCTGCCGCATTGCTTCCAGCCGGTGGCCAGCCCCGTTTCCGCTTCGAGCGATGAATACAGTTCGATGCCGTACTGGCTCATCCGCGTGGCGTTGCGCGTGGCGCGCGTCTGGCCGACGAGACCGGCGGCGTGCCAGGTGGTGCCGCAGGTCAGCTTGCCCTGCTCGAGCAGCACGACGTCGGTGACGCCGAGCTTCGCCAGGTGATAGGCGGTCGACACGCCGGCGATGCCGCCGCCGACGATGACGACCTGCGCGTGCGAGGGAAGGGGGGACATGGAGGTGACCTCTAGAGTTTCAGGGCGACGACGCCGGCAACGACGCTCGCGGCACCGGCCAGCCGCGCGATGCCGAAGCCTTCCTTCAGCAGGACGGTGCCGATGACGGCGGCGAACAGCACCGAAGTCTCGCGCAGCGCCGCGACGGCCGCGACCGGCGCGCGCGTCATCGCCCACAGCACGATGCCGTAGGCCGCGACGCTGCAAAATCCGCCGAGCAGGCCGCGCCGCCATTGCGCGCCGATGTAGGCGACGGAAGCGGCGCCACGCCGCAGGCGAATCCAGGCGAGGAACACGACGCCTTCGAGGAACGTCATCCACAGCACGTAAGCCAGTGCGTTGCCCGACGCGCGCGCGCCGGCGCCGTCGACGAGCGTGTAGAAGGCGATGATGCCGGCGTTGGCGAGCGCCCAGTAGACGGCGGCGCGCGGATGTCGATGGCGCTGCGCGAAGGCGATCGCGACGATGCCGCCGGAGATAAGCAGGATGCCGAACGCCACCTGGGCCGTCGGCAGCTCGCGCAGGAACACGATGCCGAGCAGCGTCACCAGCAGCGGCGCGGTGCCGCGCATCAGCGGATAGGAGAACGACAGGTCGCCGGTGCGATACGCTTGCGCGAGCGTGATGTAGTACGCGAAATGGATGACGACCGACGTCAGCGCGTACGGCCACGACGCCGGCAGTGGCGGCGCCACGAACGGCAGGGCGACGATCGCGCAGGCGGTCGAGCCGGCGACGACGGTGGCGGTATCGAGCAGCGGATCGCCGCCTCCGGCGGACTTGAGCAGCGCGTTCCAGCCGGCGTGCAGCAGGCCTGCGCCGAGCACGGCGAGCGTCACGCCAAGGGTCAGTTCCACTGCGCGTGCGGGATGCTATGCCGGCGCGGTCGCCGCGCCGCGCTGCGCGGCTTCGATGGCAGGCAAGAAATGGGCGAGCGGCGGCGTGGCGGCGCCCTCGACCTTGGCCAGGTCGTCCCACAGGCGGACCGCCACCGCGTCGGCCGCGAACGGCCGCGCGATGAACGCCCGCGCCTCGTCCGGCGTGAAGATGCCGCCTTGCAGCGCGAGGCTGCGCTTTGAATCCACCGACAACGCTTCAAGGTAGCCATGGCGCGTCGCGCAGAGGTACCGCTTGGCGTCGACGTGCAGCGTGATGGGTGCCAGCACGTCGTCGCCGAAATGCGGGCGCAGGAACGGCAGCGCGACGTATTGATGCAGGTCGTCGACGCCGCGCAGCGTGGGCGTGTCGCCCTGGTCGTTCAGCAGGTGGCCGAAGTCATGCAGCAGCGCTGCGGTGACGAGCGCGGGCGCGGCACCTGCCTGCTCCGCCCGCGCGGCTGTCTGCAATGCATGCTCGAGCTGCGTGACCGGCTCCCCGTCGTAGGCGCGGCCGCCTTTGCGGCTGAACAGGATGCAGATCTCGGATATGGAAAGCGCCATCGTGCGGTCGCGTGGTCAGGCGGTGCGCGGCTTGCGCTTCTGCCAGCCGGGCTTGGCGCCATTGCCGCCTGTCCGGACCGGGTCGTCGTCGACGATGACGGCCGGCTCCTTGAGACGGGTGCGCGCCAGGACGCCGGCCTCCTCGAGGATCGGATAGGCGATCGAGCAGATATGTGAATTGATTCGTTTCAGGTCGGAGATGAGGTCGAGGTGCAGCGACGACGTCTCGATGCTCTCCAGCGTATTGCCCGCCAGGCGGCCCAGGTGCGAATTGGCGTATGCGCGTTCGAGGTCGCGGAAAAGCACCTTCTGCGCCAGCAGTTCCTGTGCGCTCTTCAGGTCGCCATGCAGGAAGACGCTCATGCCGAGGCGAAGGTTCGCGACGAGGCGCGCGTGCAGGTCGCAGATCTCGGCCATGCCGGCGTCGGAGAAATTGCGGTGCTTGGCGATTTTCTTTTCCTCGACGTCGGTCAGCACGCGCTCGATGATGTCGCCGACCTGTTCCATGTTGATCGTGAACGACACGATGTCGGCCCAGCGGCGGCCCTCGCGCTCGTCGAGC
>JBDTNR010000261.1:0-5413 GCA_039933655.1 Betaproteobacteria bacterium
TCGATGCCGATGATTGCAGCTCTGACCCCGATGCGCCATTACAGCTCTGACCCCGATGTGTTCACTCCGGCAGCAGCCGGAATTTCCCGTCGCGGATGACGACGAGCACGCGCGCGCGCTCGTCCATGCCGTTGTGGTTGGTCGCGGACATGTTGAACACGCCCTGCGTCCCCACGACGTCGCGCTCCTTTTCGAGCGCGTCGCGCAGCGCGACGCGGAAGGCCTCGGTGCCGGGCTTGCCGGCCTTCAGCGCTGACGGGATCGCGCGTTCGAGCAGGATGCCGCCGTCCCACGTGTTGGCGCCAAACGTCGCGGGCTTCACGCCGAACTGCTTTTCGTAGGCGGCGATGTACGCCTGTGCCACTTTCTTCGTCGGGTTCGAGTCCGGGATCTCGTCGATGACGAGCATCGGTCCGGCGGCCAGCACCGTGCCTTCGACCTTGTCCTTGCCGAGCTTGATGAAGTCGTCGGTCGCCACCGCATGCGTCTGGTAGATGCGCCCCTTGTAGCCCTGGTCGAACAGCGTGGCCTGCGGCAGCACGGCCGGGCCGCCGACGGCGGCGATCAGCACGGCGTCGGGTTTCGCTGCGATGAGCTTCAGCGTCTGCCCGGTGACGCTCTGGTCGGTGCGCGCATAGCGCTCGCTGGCGACGACCTTGATGCCGGCCTTTTCGGCGAGCGGCGTGAACACCTTGTACCAGTTCTCGCCGTACGGGTCGTTGAAGCCCACGAAGCCGATGGTCTTCACTCCATTCTTCGCCATGTGCTTGATCAGCGCGGTGGCAATCAGGTCGTCGTTCTGCGTCGTCTTGAACACCCAGCGCTTCTTCGCATCGAGCGGCTCGACGACGGCCGACGTGCCGACGGTGGCCATCACCGGCACCTTGGCTTCCGCGATAATGTCGAGGATCGCCAGCGCGTTCGGCGTCGTCGACGGCCCGATCATCGCGTCGATGTTGTATTCCTGAATCAGCTTCTTGATGTTCTGCACGGCGCGCGTCGTGTCGCCGCCGTCGTCGAGCTGGATGTAGTCGACGGTGACGCCACCGACCTTGCGCGGCAGCAGGTCCCCCGTGTTCTTCTGCGGGATGCCGATGGCGGTCGTGGGGCCGGTGGCGGAGACCATGAGACCGACCTTCACCTGGGCGGACGCCATGGTCGCGACGGCCGCAAGCAACAACGGGAATGCGAGACGGGCTAGCACGGCACCTGCTCCTTCGAAAACGTTGAACGATGAACGCATCGTAAGCTTAAAGCTCGCCGCGAGGTCAAGGACGGGCCGGCGCGATGCCCGGACGCTGGCCGCCGCCGGGCGCGGCGCGGCTCACACCGCCTGACCCGCCGCGTGCCCCGATGCCCACGCCCATTGAAAATTGTACCCGCCAAGCCATCCGGTGACGTCGACCACTTCGCCGATGAAGTGGAGACCCGGCACCGCCGTCGCGACCATGGTCTTCGAGGACAGGTCCCGCGTATCGACGCCGCCGAGCGTGACTTCCGCCTTGTTGTAGCCCAGCGTGCCCGACGGCAGCACTTCCCATCGATGCAGGCGCGCGGCGACGTCGCGCAGCCGTTCGGCGCCAAGTTCGCGCATCGCCGCGGTGACGCCGTGCGCCGCGCACCACTGCTGCGCAAAGCGCTTCGGAAGCCGTTCGGCCAGCAGGTTAGGCAGGCGGACATCCGCGCCCGCGCGCCCGCCCAGCCAACCGTCGGCATCAATGCCCGGCAACAGGTCGATTGCGAGCGGCGCACGGCCGTCCCAGTACGACGAGATCTGCAGGATCGCCGGCCCGGACAATCCGCGATGAGTGAACAGCAGGTTTTCGCGAAAGCGGCCTCCACCACACGACACTTCGGCGTCGATCGAAACGCCGGAGAGGTCGCCGTAGCGCGAGAGCGCATCCGGAGCGAACGCGAGCGGCACCAGCGCCGGCCGGGGAGGCACCACCCGCAGTCCGAACTGCTCGGCAATCCGGTACCCGAACGGCGTCGCGCCGATCTTCGGGACCGTGAGACCACCGGTGGCGACGACGAGCGATGCGCACACGAAATCCCCCTGCGCTGTCGCGACGACAAAGCGTTCGCCATGCGGAGTCACTCCGGTGACGGCGCATGGCATCCGCATGTCGACATGGCTGCGCCCACATTCCGACCGCAGCATTTCGATGATGTCGAGCGCAGTCTCGTCGCAGAAGAGCTGGCCCAGCTTCTTCTCGTGATACGTGATGCCGTGCGCTTCCACCATCCGCACGAAATGCGCGGGCGTGTACCGGGCGAGCGCGGAGCGGCAGAAATCGGGGTTCTGCGACAGGTAGTTCGCCGGACCGGCGTTGACGTTCGTGAAGTTGCAGCGGCCACCGCCCGAAATGCGGATCTTTTCGCCGAGCAGGTGGTAGTGCTCAACGAGCAGGACGCGACGGCCCCGCTGCCCCGCCTGCGCCGCGCACATCATGCCAGCGGCACCCGCGCCGATGACGACGACGTCGTATTCATCAGGCATCAGGAGTCAGTTGACGGTTGCCAGTCATGCCTTCGCCTCGCCATAGGCAATTGACGCGCCATTGAGGCGCTGTGGAAGTTGACGTACTTGCATGGGGGAACGTGACACCGTGGCCAACGCGTCGGCCCCCGCATGAGTCAACGACAACTTGGCCGCGCCTAAAATGGCGCGCCTGCGACAGCCGGTGCTACGCGGGCGTGACTGTCAACTGAATTCTGACATCTGACTCACGGTCCGAAGAAGTCGCGGACCTTGTCGATCCAGCCCTTGGCGCGCGGATTGTGCTTGCCGGGGTCTTCCTCGTTGATCGTCTCGAACTCGCGCAGCAGTTCCTTCTGGCGGGGCGTCAGCTTGACGGGTGTCTCCACCGCGACGTGGCAATAGAGATCGCCCTGCACGGACCCGCGCACCGGCCGGATCCCCTTGTTGCGCAACCGGAACGTCTGGCCCGTCTGCGTCTCGGGCGGGATCTTGATCGTCGCGTGACCGTCGAGCGTCGGGATCTCGAGCTCCCCGCCGAGCGCGGCCGTGGCGAAGCCGATCGGCATTTCGCAATGGAGATCGGCGCCTTCACGCTGGAACACCGCATGTTGCTTCAGATTGACGACGACGTAGAGGTCGCCGGACGGGCCGCCATTCAACCCCGCCTCGCCTTCGCCGGTGAGCCGGATGCGATCGTCCTGGTCCACGCCGGGCGGAATCTTGACCGACAGCGTCTTGTGCTTCTTCATGCGGCCCGCGCCGTGGCACGTCGCGCAGGGCTCGGCGACGACCTTGCCGCGTCCGTGGCACGTCGGGCAGGTCTGCTGGATCGAGAAAAACCCCTGCGACACGCGCACCTCGCCATGCCCGTGGCACGCTGCACATTGCTTGGGCTCGGTGCCCGGCTTGGCGCCCGTGCCGTGGCACGTCTCGCATTCCTCCATCGTCGGAATGCGGATCTTCACTTCCGCGCCGCGGGCGGCGTCTTCCAGCGTCAGCTCGAGGTTGTAGCGCAGGTCCGCGCCGCGATAGACGCCGTTACCGCGCCCGCCGCGTCCCTGCTGCCCGAAGATCTCGCCGAAGATGTCGCCGAACGCGTCGGCAAAACCGCCGAAGCCTTCCGGTCCGGCGCGTCCGCCGGCGGCTCCCGCCGAAGGATCGACTCCCGCATGGCCGAACTGGTCGTACGCCGCGCGCTTGCGCGCGTCGGAGAGCACTTCGTACGCTTCCTTGGCTTCCTTGAACTTGCCTTCGGCGCTCTTGTCATCCAGATTGCGGTCCGGATGATGCTTCATCGCGAGCTTGCGATAGGCCTTCTTGATATCCTCCTCCGACGTATCGCGGTCGATGCCGAGGACGGTGTAGTAGTCGCGTTTCGCCATGGGTGACAACCTAATTCAACGTAAGCCCAGCGGGCGAGTGTTAAACACATCGACTGGCTTGCAGATCGACAAGCCACCGGAAACGCAGAAAGGCCGAGTTAAGGGTCGCCGCAAGGCGACCACTTCAACTCGGCCAGATATTCCGTCACGCGCCGCCGCAGCCATACAGTGACCGCAACGCCGTGACGGAATATCACTTCTTGTCCGACTTCACTTCCGTGAACTCGGCATCGACGACCTTCTCGTCGGCCTTGTCGCCCCCGCCTTGCGTGTTGCCGCCCGCCGCGCCGGACGCGCCGCCGGCCCCGCCCGCCGCCGCCTGCGCCTCGGCGTACATGAGCTCGCCCAGTTTCTGCGCGGCCTTGCCCAGTTCCTCGGCCTTGGCTTCGAGCTGTTCCTTCGTCGCGTCCTTTTCCTTCAGCAGCGTTTCGGCGTCCTTCACCGCGGCCTCGATCTTCGCCTTTTCGTCGGCGCCGACCTTGTCGCCGTACTCGCTGATCGACTTGCTCACGCTGTGCACGAGCGCATCGAGGCTGTTCCGCGCCTGCACCGTTTCGAGAAGCTTGCGGTCGTCCTCGGCGTGCGCCTCGGCGTCCTTCACCATCTTCTGGATTTCGTCCTCGGACAGGCCGGAGTTCGCCTTGATGGTGATCTTGTTCTCCTTGCCCGTCGCCTTGTCGCGCGCCGACACGTGCAGGATGCCGTTGGCATCGATGTCGAACGCCACTTCGATCTGCGGCGTGCCGCGCGGCGCCGGCGGAATGCCCTCGAGGTTGAACTGGCCGAGGCTCTTGTTGCCGGAGGCCACGTCGCGCTCGCCCTGAAGCACGTGGATCGTCACCGCGCCCTGGTTGTCGTCGGCGGTGGAGAACACCTGCTGCGCCTTGGTCGGGATCGTCGTGTTCTTCTGGATGAGCTTCGTCAGCACGCCACCGAGCGTTTCGATGCCGAGCGACAGCGGCGTCACGTCGAGCAGCAGCACGTCCTTGACCTCGCCCTTAAGCACGCCACCCTGGATCGCCGCACCGACGGCCACCGCTTCGTCCGGATTGACGTCCTTGCGCGGATCCTTGCCGAAGAATTCCTTCACCTTGTCCTGCACCTTGGGCATCCGCGTCTGGCCGCCGACGAGGATCACGTCCGAGATGTCGGACAGCTTGACGCCGGCATCCTTGATCGCCATCCGGCACGGCGCGATCGTGCGCTCGATCAGCTCCTCCACGAGCGACTCGAACTTGGCGCGCGTGATCTTCATCGCCAGATGCTTGGGACCGGACTGGTCGGCCGTGATGTACGGCAGGTTGATCTCGGTCTGCTGCGACGACGACAGCTCGATCTTCGCCTTCTCGGCGGCGTCCTTCAGCCGTTGCAGCGCCAGCACGTCGTTCTTGAGATCGACGCCCGATTCCTTCTTGTACTCGGTGACGATGTAGTCGATGAGGCGCTGGTCGAAGTCCTCGCCGCCGAGGAACGTGTCGCCGTTGGTCGACAGGACCTCGAACTGGTGCTCGCCGTCGACGTTGGCGATCTCGATGATCGAGACGTCGAA
>JBDTNR010000262.1:0-5404 GCA_039933655.1 Betaproteobacteria bacterium
CCGCCGCGTCGCGCTCGCGCATCCGGCCACCGCCTTCACGCTGCAGCACAACGGCAGCGTCAAGCACCGCCTCGCCGCCGGCGGCCGCCAGTTGCGTGTCGAGCAGCTGCTGGGCGACGCGTTCGTCGCGCATGCGGCGCGCGTCGACGCCGAAGCCGGCGACGTGCGGCTGGCCGGCTTCGCCGTGCGGCCGGCGTATGCGGCGCAGGGCGGCGGCCAGTACGTGTTCGTCAACGGCCGCTTCGTCCGCGATCGCGTGCTGCAGCACGCGTTGCGCGAGGCGTATCGCGACGTGCTGCATCACGATCGCCAGCCGGCGTATGCGCTGTGGCTCACCGTCGATCCGCGGCGTGTCGACGTCAATGTCCATCCGCAGAAGATCGAAGTGCGCTTCCGCGACGCGGGCGGCATTCACCAGTTCGTCCGGCACGCGGTCGAGCGTGCGCTGGCGGCGACGGCCGCGGAGCAGCCGGCCGTCTCCGCGGCGGAAAAACTCGGCGCGGCCGCCGCGCACATGCCGCCGGTGGCACCCGCGCGTGACGCGTACGCGCCGGCAAGCCCGGCATTTGCCGCAGGGTCGGCGTGGACCAGGACGCAGTCACCGCTGCCCATCGACGCCGCCGAACCATCGGCGTTCTATGCGCGGCTTTTCGGCGCGCGCGACGATGCGTCGCCGCCGGCATGGCCCGCCGACGAGCCGCATCCGCTGGGCTTCGCGCTCGCGCAGCTGCACGGCATCTATATCCTCGCGCAGAACCGCGCGGGCCTGGTACTCGTCGACATGCACGCCGCGCACGAGCGCATCGTCTACGAACGGCTGAAGACGGCGGCCGACCTGCGGTTGCCGGTGCAGCCGTTGCTGGTGCCCGCCACGTTCGCCGCGGAGCCGCTCGAAATGGCCACGGCGGAAGAGAACGCGAACACGCTCTCCGCACTGGGTTTTGCGGTATCCGCGATCGGCCCCGGCACGCTGGCCGTGCGCGGCATACCCGCCGCGCTGACCGATGCCGACCCCGCCACGCTGGCGCGCGCCGTACTGCACGATATCCGCGAGTTCGGCGGCTCGCAGGCGCTGGCCACGCGTCGCGACGAGCTGCTGTCGACGATGGCCTGCCACGGTGCCGTACGCGCGAATCGCGCGCTGACGGTGCCGGAAATGAACGCGCTGCTGCGGCAGATGGAAGCCACGGAGCGGGGCGGCCAATGCAATCACGGGCGACCGACGTGGTACCAGTTGTCGCTGTCCGATCTCGATCGCCTGTTCATGCGCGGGCGCTAGCGTCGGCGCGTCCCCTTGCGGCCCGCCGTCCTGCTGATGGGCCCGACCGCGTCGGGCAAGAGCGCGCTGGCGATGACGCTCGCCGAACGCTTCGATGGTGAGATCGTCACTGTCGACTCGGCGCAAGTCTACCGCGGCATGGACATCGGCACCGCCAAGCCCGGCGCGTCCGAACGCACGCGGGTGCCGCATCATCTGCTCGACATCGTCGATCCCACCGACAGCTATTCGGCGGCGCGCTTCGTCCGTGACGCGCTGGCGGCGATCGTCGCGATCCGCGGTCGCGGGTGCATGGCCATCGTCGCCGGCGGCACGATGCTCTACTTCAAGGCGTTGACCGAAGGCCTCTCCGCGCTGCCGCCGTCGGATCCCGTCGTCCGTGCCGAACTCGATGCGTGGGCGGCGCGCGCGGGCTGGCCGGCGCTGCACGCCGAACTCGCCCGCGTGGACCCGGTCACCGCGGCGCCGCTGCCGCCGACCGACGCGCAGCGGATCCAGCGCGCGCTCGAAGTGCATCGGCTCAGCGGACGGCCGTTGTCGACACTGCAGGGGCACCGGTCCAGCGCGCCGTCGACACTGGGCCCCACCATCGCCATCGCTTTGCAGCCGGTTGATCGCGCACAGCTGCACGCCGCGATCGCGCGGCGTTTCGACACGATGCTCGCGCAAGGACTCGTTGCGGAATTGCGCGCGCTGCGCGAACGCCACGCGCTGGCGCCGCAGATGCCGTCGATGCGCTGCGTGGGCTACCGGCAGGCGTGGGAGTTCCTGGACGGGCGCATCGACGCGCCGGCACTGCGCAGCCAGGGCATCGCGGCGACGCGGCAACTCGCCAAGCGGCAATTGACATGGTTGCGCACGACGTCGGCAACCGCATTCGCGACCGACGCCCCGGGGCTCGCGGAGGCGGTCGCGCGGCACGTCGAAACCGGCTGCGGCCGGGACCACGGCGAACAGCCGTGTTGACTCCGCCGGTGCGGACGCACGACGCCGCATGAAGTCCGCGACGGGGGGCGTGCAGTTCCGGCAGCGTTGCGGGGGTCTCGGGGCACCCACGCCGCGTTGCAGCAGCGCAACATGCGGCTCACGCCGGGGGGCGGGCCAGGGTGTGCCCGTACGGTGCTGCTGTGCAATAATCACGATGCTGTGCGCTGGCGTACAGGCGGTGGCGGATCACGCTGCCGTCATGGGGTGCCGTCGCCGGCCAGTTCGTCGACGCGCGTCGACATTCATGACGACGGGGACATCATGCTGAAAAGGTTTGCAGCGCTGGCAGTGCTCGCGGGAATGCTGGTCGGCGTATCGGCCTGCAACACGGTCGAAGGCGCCGGCAAGGACGTCAAGGCCACCGGCCAGGCGATCGAGAACGCCGCCGACAAGTCGAAGCCGAAGTAAGGATCGCCGTTGGAAATGCCGCGCGCGCAGTCCGGACTCGCCGCAGCGTCCGCCCGCCCGATGGCAGCGGCGCGGGACGCGTCGCGCGCGACCGGGGCGGCGCCGCTGCCGGCAAGGCGGCTGCGCAACGCGCGTGCCGCCACCGTCCCCGTCGCGATTCGTGCGATCAAGACGAAACGGCTGATCGGCCGACGCTGGCGCGCGTAAGCTGCAAAGCCAAACACCGCGCGGCGCCAGGCAGGAATGGCGCCGCGCTTTTTTTTGGGGAACGCAAAGAGATGAAGATTGCAATCCTGCCGGGCGACGGCATCGGACCGGAAATCGTCGGTCAGGCGCAGCGCGTGCTCGACGTCCTGCGTGCGGACGGGCTGCCCATCACCCATGAATCGGCGCCGATGGGCGGCGCCGGCGACGACGCCGCGCAGGATCCGTTGCCGCCCGCGACGCTCAAGCTCGCGCAGGGTGCCGACGCGATCCTGATGGGTGCCGTCGGCGGCCCCCGCTACGACACGCTGCCGCGCGAGTTGCGCCCGGAGCAGGGCCTGCTGCGCATCCGCAAGGCACTCGGGCTTTTCGCCAACCTGCGCCCGGCGCTGCTCTATCCGGAACTGGCCGACGCGTCGTCGCTCAAGGCCGAAGTGGTCTCCGGACTGGACCTGCTGATCGTCCGCGAGCTGACCGGCGACATCTACTTCGGTCAGCCGCGCGGCCGGCGCCAGAACGCCGACGGCGCGCTCGAAGGCTTCGACACGATGCACTACAGCGTGCCGGAAATCGAGCGCATCGCCCGCGTCGGCTTCGAGGCGGCGCGCAAGCGGGGCAAGCGCCTGACGTCCGTCGACAAGGCCAATGTGCTCGACACCAGCATCCTGTGGCGCGAGACGGTCAGCGCACTGGCCGGCGAGTATCCCGATGTCGCGCTGTCGCACATGTACGTCGACAACGCGGCGATGCAACTCGTGAAGGACCCGAAGCAGTTCGACGTCATCGTCACCGGCAACCTGTTCGGCGACATCCTGTCCGACGAGGCGTCGATGCTCGCCGGCTCGATCGGCATGCTGCCGTCCGCATCGCTCGACGTGAACCAGAAGGGGCTCTACGAACCGATCCACGGCTCGGCACCGGATATCGCAGGCCAGGACCGCGCGAATCCGCTGGCGACGATCCTTTCGCTCGGCATGATGTTCCGCTACACGTTCGGGCGCGCCGACGTGGCCGAACGGATCGAGACCGCCGTGCGCCGTGTGCTGCAACTGGGGTTGCGCACCGGCGACATCGCGCTGCCGGGCGAGGCGGTCGTCGGGACACGCGCGATGGGCGACGCGGTGGTCGCGGCGTTGCGAGGCTCATGATGGCCGTGCGCAGACCGAAGATCACGATCCGGCGGGCCACGCTCGACGACGCCGACGCGATGGCGGCGATGTTTTCGGCGCCACGCGCGATGGCGGGCACGCTGCAGCTGCCGTTCCCGTCCGCCGAACGATGGCGGACGCGTCTGGGGGAACTCGGTCCCGACGACTACCTGCTGGTCGCCGACGTGAATGGCGAGGTCGTCGGCAACCTTGGGCTCCATGCGAGCGGGCGCGGCCGGCGCCGTCACGTCGGCAGCGTCGGAATGTCCGTGCGCGACGACTGGCAGGGCAAGGGAGTGGGCACCGCGCTGATGACCGCGGCGCTGGACATCGCCGACAACTGGCTCAACTACCGACGGCTGCGCCTCGAGGTCTACACGGACAACGCCGCCGCGCTCGCGCTGTACGAAAAGTTCGGTTTCGAGATCGAGGGCACGCTGCGGCAGGATGCGTTCCGCAACGGGCGCTTCGTGGACGCCTACACGATGGCGCGATTCCATCCGGACTTCCGCGACGAGGTTGCCGCGCGGGCGGCCGCTGCCGCGCCCGCGGAGGCCGCGCGAACGACGCAGCGCAAGGCCACGAAGACCGCGCGAAAGCCCGCGCGCGGCCGACAGTGAACGTGGCGGTGGACACGAATTCCGAAGCAGGCAAATCGACTAACAGGTGATGCAATGAGAGTAGGCATGGTGGGTTGGCGGGGCATGGTGGGTTCGGTGCTGATGCAGCGAATGCAGCAGGAGGGCGATTTCGAGCTTGTCGAGCCGACGTTCTTCTCGACGTCGGCGGCAGGCGGCAAGGGCCCGGCGATCGGACGCGACAGCGGACCGCTGCTGGATGCGGGCGACGTGGCGGCACTGGCGCGGCAGGACACGATCATCACGTGCCAGGGCGGCGACTGGACGACGGCGATGTATCCGAAGCTGCGCGCCGCCGGCTGGAACGGCTACTTCATCGACGCCGCCAAGACGCTGCGGATGCAGGACGACGCGGTGATCATCCTCGATCCCGTCAACCGACCCGTGATCGACGCCGCGCTGGCCAGCGGTGTCCGCAACTACATCGGCGGCAACTGCACGGTCAGCCTGATGATGATGGCGCTCGCGGGCCTGTTCGAGCGCGACCTGATCGAATGGATGACGTGCATGACGTATCAGGCGGCCTCCGGCGCGGGTGCGCAGAACATGCGCGAGTTGCTGGCGCAGATGGGCGAGGCGCATCTCGCCGCCAAGAGCCTGCTCGAGGATCCGCATTCGGCGATCCTCGACATCGACCGTGAAGTCGCCGGCATCCTCCGCGACGACCGCTTCCCCACCGAGCATTTCGGCGTCCCGCTCGCGGGCTCGCTGATCCCGTGGATCGACAAGGACATGGGCAA
>JBDTNR010000263.1:0-5392 GCA_039933655.1 Betaproteobacteria bacterium
GCGTTCGCGGGAACGACGGATGCGCAGGATTCATGGGTGACGGAAACAACGTATTGAACCTTCACATCTAGGCCGGCAACGACCCCTGCACGACCGGTGATTGCGCGGCTTCGCCCGGGCGAAACCAGTCGAGCCGCTCGCGCAGCCGCACGACCTCGCCGATGATGATGAGCGTCGGCGGCGTCAGCATGGCGTCGGCGACGTCCTGCGCCAGTGTACGCAGCGTTCCGGTGACGACGCGCTGGTCGCGCGTCGTGCCTTGCTGGACCACGGCTGCAGGTGTGTCCGCAGGCATCCCGTGCGCGACAAGTCCGTCACACAGCGCCGGCAGGCCGAGCAATCCCATGTAGACGACCACCGTCTGGCGCGGCCGGGTCAGCGCCGGCCAGTCGAGGTCCATCCCGTCGTCCTTGCGGTGGCCGGTCACGAACAGGCAAGCCTGTGCGCAATCCCGGTGCGTGAGCGGTATTCCGGCGTACGACGCCACACCGAGTGCGGCCGTGATGCCCGGCACCACCTCGAACGCGACGCCCTGCGCCGCGAGCGTCTCGATCTCCTCGCCGCCGCGGCCGAAAATGAACGGATCGCCACCTTTCAATCGCAGCACGCGATGGCCTTCGCGCGCGAGCCGCACCAGAAGGTCGTTGATCGCCTCCTGTGGCATCGTGTGCCGGTCGCGCTCCTTGCCGACGTAGATGCGGCGCGTCGCCTCGGGCAACAGCGCGAGCACTTCCTTCGAAATTAGGTGGTCGTACAGCGCGACGTCCGCGCTCTGCATCAGCCGGTACGCCCGCAGCGTCAACAACTCGGGATCGCCGGGGCCGGCGCCGACCAGGTAGACGATGCCGCGTGCGCGCGGGACGCCTGGCACTTTGTCGCCGGCCGGTTCGCGCTGGTTCGTATCCATGGAAGCCGCCTGTCGTGTTGGCGCACGCCGGTCAGGCGGCACCGCCTTTGCAGCCGCAACCGCCGCTGCCGCAGCCTGCGGGCGCGGCTTCGGATTCCGTCGACCCGTCCGCCGCGGGTGCCGGTCCCTCATCGTTCGGGTTGGCGAAGATGAAGCGGAAGTCGCCGGGCTCGTACTCGACATAATCGAGCGTCAGCCCGTCGAGCAACCCGGCCTCCTTTGGCGAGACCACGAGCGCGATCCCCTCCGACGTCACGACGAGATCGTCGTTGCGCGCTTCGTCGAATCCCATCGCGTAATGCACGGAGCCGTCGCCGTCGCGGCGCGCGGCGATGCGCAGCCCCATCTCGTCGGACTCCGACTGCGTGGCCGCAATCCGGATCTGCTGTGCTGCGCCTGGGGTAACCGTGATCATCGTGCGTTTCCTTCGCAGCCAATGCGGCGCAAATCCGGCAACACCCGTTGCCGAGCGCAGCGAGTTTCGAGGGGGTTCAACCTCTTTTTCATCAGTGCTCGCCCTTCGTTCGCAGCAGTCCGGCCAGCCGGTTGCCCTGCTTCTGCGGGCCTCCGCGCGGGAACATCTCGTGGAGGTGATGGTTCGATCCGCGGCTGTCGCCCCACAACGCTGTGAAGTGGCGGATCATCACGCGCACCTGCGCCTGCACGCCGTGCTCGAAGAAGTACTCGCGGAGGAAGCGGACGACCTCCCAGTGCGCCGGCGTGAGCACGAGCCCTTCGCGGCGCGCCAGCGCGCGCACGAACTCCTCCGACCATTGGTCGCGGTCGACCAGGTATCCCTCGCTGTCAGTCTCGACGCGGCGACCGCCGAACTCGACGTACGCAATGGGCTGTTGGCTGGAAGTCATAGTGGGATGGGAGAATCCGGGTTCAGATGACCATCGCTTCGCGCCCGCGCGTCGGCGGCAGGTAGACGATGTTGTCCTGGCGCCGGCGGCGGTAGTCGGCCTGCCGCACGAAGGCAACGAAACGCGCTGCCCACGCGTTGCTTCCCGCGCTGCGCAGGTGGGCGTACGACGCGAGCACGTTCTGCACGAGGATGCCGTCGCGGCGCCCGTCGACGCCATGGCCGCGCTTGACCGTGTAGGCGTAGCGCAGGTCGCCGGGCAGGTTCTCGATGCTCGAATAGTGGAACTCGTGCGCGCGCACCATTCCGCAGTCCGTCCCACCGGCGGGCCAGGGGAAGTCCGCGGCCTCCTCGAGATTCACGTAGCCACGCCCGACAGGCCGGTCGTGCATCACGACGTCACCGGGGATCGCGCCGACCATCCGGTGCGTCTGCCCCTTGTGCGTCAGCGTGCGGGCGAGGTACATGAGCCCGCCGCATTCGGCGTACACCGGCAGTCCGGCGTCGATCGCAGCGCGAATCCTCGTGCGCAACTGCGAATTCGCCTCCAGCCCGGCCGCGAAGAGCTCCGGAAACCCACCGCCGATGAGGAGCCCGTCCACGTTGGGGAGCTGGGCATCCGCCAGTGCGTCGACGCGGATGAGCGTGGCGCCGGCGGCCCGCAGCGCATCGAGGTCGTCCGCATAGTAGAAACCGAAGGCGCGATCCTGGATGACGCCGATGCGGAGGTCGGCCTCCGCGGCAGGCGGAAATGGCTCGGCGACTGCGTCGCCCGGAACGGCCAGCGGCACCACGTCGGCCGCAATGCGCAACACCAGGTCAACGTCGACCGCTGCGCTCACGAGCGCGCCGATCGCGGCCACGCGCTGCTCGGCGCCCTCGGCCTCGTTGCTTGGCGTAAGGCCCAGATAACGCTCGGCGATTGCGAGGCGCGAGTCGCATTGCAGCGCTCCCAGCACGCGCACGTCCGTGTAATGCTCGATCACCATGCGGAGCTTGGCTTCGTGCCGGCCGCCGCCAAGGTTGTTGAGGATCACGCCGGCGATCTTCACATCCCGGTCGAACGCCTGGTAGCCGAGGATCAGCGGCGCGATCCCGCGCGTCATGCCGCGGGCGTCGATGACCAGGACGACCGGCAGGCCGAGTGCCTTCGCCAGCGCGGCGTTGCTGTTGCTGCCGTCCAGCGCGAGACCGTCGTAGAGCCCCTTGTTGCCTTCCACGACGCAGACGTCGGCCGCAGCCGCATGCCGGCGGAACGCGCCACGATACTCGGCGGTCTCCGACAGGTAAGGGTCGAGGTTGCGGCAGCGGCGGCCGGTGGCGGCGGTCAACCACATCGGATCGATGTAATCCGGACCTTTCTTGAAGGCCTGCACCGTGAGCCCGCGCTCGCGCAATGCGCGGCACAGTCCGATGGCGACCGTCGTCTTGCCCGACGACTTGTGCGTCGCGGAGACGAGCACGCGGCGCGGGTTGTGCGTATTGCGCATCAGTGGCCGCCCGCAGGCGCCACGTGCGCGGCAGGCACGTCGTCGTCGGGCGCAAACGGGAGCACGCGCACACCGACGACGGTGATCAGCAACGCGATGCCGACGCCGCCCATGCCCAGCAGCAGTTCCGGCAGGCGCGGCGAATAGGCGGTGATCTGCCCGTCGCCGAAGCTGCTGCTCGCCTCATAGCCCGGGAAGATCTCGAGCGGCCACGCCTGGCCGCCGATGATGAACACGTACAGGAGCGCGAACGCGCCGGCGACCGTCAGCAGCGACGCGGCAACCACGCTACGGTTGCCACCAAGCCGCGGATGGTAGACGAGGACCAGCGGCACGAGGCTGCCCACCAGCACGTAGCCCCACCAGAACAACACCGGGTATACCCCGCCATCGACGAGGATGAAGCGCTCGAACGCGATCTGCTTCGCGAAGTACGCGTTGGTCAGGTGGTAGACGAGCGTGAAGTACAGCACGCTTGCGATAAAGAGTCCGAGCAGGTTGCGCATGCGGCGCAGCACGTCCGGCGGCGCCGTCCTGCCGCTCCACGCATAGAGCGCTGCCTGGACGAGCAGGAAGACGGCGAGCCCCCACGCGAACGACATCACGATGAACAACGGTGGCAGCAGTGCGCTGCCGTACGCCTGGCGGGCGACCAGGAACGCGAAGATCGCCCCGGTGCCGGTCGTCAGCACGATCCGCCAGACGAACGCGGCCAGCCCGAGCCGGCCGGAGTGGACGTTCATCCGCCGTTCCATCAGCGTCCACAGGTACACGGCGACGATCGCGAACATGCCCGAGTAGAGGAACACGTTCCAGGCGAAAACCGACGTGAAGTTGTAGTGCGTCGCTGCGACGATCATGCGTTCCGGCCGGCCAAGGTCGAGCATCAGTACGGCGAGGCCGCCGGCCAGCAGCGCGATGCACAAAAGCCCCGACAACGGCGCGCGCGCCTTGTACTCCGACTTGCCGAAGACGGAGCCGATCGACGCCACGTTGAGAGCGCCTGAGGCAGCAACGATCAAAAAGATCGCGAAGACGTGCGGGAGCCCCCAGACGATCCGGTTGTTCATGCCGGTGACGATGTGCCCGCTCTCCTCCATGTAGTGGGCGGCGGCGAGGCCGGCGAGCACGACGGCACCGAGCAGCGCGGACAGCGCCCAGAATCGGCGTTCGTCGCTGCGCGGAAGCGTGGACGTGGTCATCGGTCAGAGTCCCGTGTAGCGTACGCCCGGGTCGAGCCGCAGGTCGGGCCGCAACGGCGCCGTGCGCAGTTGCGCGATCCGCTGCGAGATTTCGCTCGCCGGATCGTTGAGGTTGCCGAAGATGATCGCCTTGTGTCCCGTCGCCGCGCAGGCCTCGACGCACGCCGGGATCTGGTCGCGGTCGATCCGGTGGACGCACAGCGTGCACGACTCGACGCAGCCCTTGCCGCGCGGCACGTCCGGGTTCTGGCCGGTCACCGGCTCGTGGACGAACGAGCGCGCCTTGTACGGGCAGGCCATCATGCAGTAGCGGCAGCCGATGCAGGTGTGGCGGTCGACGAGCACGATGCCGTCCGCGCGCTTGAACGACGCGCCGGTCGGGCACACGTCGACGCACGGCGGGTCTGCGCAGTGCTGGCACATGACCGGCGCCGATTTCGACGGCCCGCCGCGCATGTCCTTCAGCTCGACCTTGCGGATCCACTGCGCCGACGTCGCGGACTTGGTCGTGGGCAGGCCGTTTTCCTTGTCGCAGGCGGTCACGCAGGCGTCGCAGTCGGACGCGCAGCGGTTGACATCGACGAGCATGCCCCAGCGGACCGCCTTCGACGCGGGCTCGGCGGGGGCGCGCGCTTTGGCGAGTTCGAATAGCGTGACGCCGGGCGCCAGCGTGACGCCGGCCATCGCCGCGCCCCACGCCAGCACCTGCCGGCGACCGCGGTTTACTTGGCCCCCCACGCTTGCGGCTGGCGCCGCTGCGCTGCCCCCCGAGGGGGTGCAGTTCGAGCCTTGGGACGGCCCGGCGCCGCTCGTTTGTACCCCCACGCTTGCGGCCCGCGCCGCTGCGCTGCCCCCAATGGGGGCGCCATTCGCGCCTTGGGACGGCCCGGCGCCGCTCGTTTGTACCCCCACGCTTGCGGCCCGCGCC
>JBDTNR010000264.1:0-5390 GCA_039933655.1 Betaproteobacteria bacterium
GAGCGCGAGCAGCTGATGGCGTCCGGCTGGACTGCGCCTGCGGGCAAGCCGATCGAGCAGGCGATACTGCACGCGCGCTACTCGGATATCGCGATCGTCGGGCAACCGCTGCCCGAGGACGCGCACGCGGCGTTCGGCAGCGATCTCATGCACGCGATGCTGATGTCGGCGGGCCGGCCGGTGCTCATCGTGCCGCATTTCGGGGATTTCCCCACGATTGGCCAGACGGTACTCATCGCCTGGAAGGAAACGCGCGAATCCGCGCGTGCCATCGGCGATGCGCTGCCGTTCCTGAAGCGCGCGCGCAATGTCATCGTGATGTCGATCCTGGCGCCGGGGGAGGAGGCCGCCCGCGGCACGCAGGCGGACATCGGCATCGGCGAGTTTCTCGCACGGCATGACATCGACTGCAAGGTGCGCCACGAGGTGGCCGAGGACATCGACGTCGGCAACCTTTTGTTGTCACGCGCGGCGGACCTGTCGGCCGACCTCATCGTGATGGGCGCGTACAGCCGGACGCGATTGTCCGAGATCGTGCTTGGCGGCGTCACGCGCCTGATGCTGCAGTCGATGACGGTACCGGTGCTGATGTCGCACTGAAAGCGAACGAATGAGGGTCAGACTCGCATTTCGATGAAGTCCGAATTGCGAGTCTGACCCTCATTCGTCTTTGACCCTCATTCGTCGCTCATTGGTTCGGCCCGCATCCGTCATGGCCACGCCCGCGCTCCGTCTGATCGCGCACCTCGACATGGATGCGTTCTACGCGTCCGTCGAACTGCTGCGCTATCCGGAGTTGCGCGGCCTGCCGGTGGTGATCGGCGGCGGCCGGCGCCACCAGCCCGAGGAGGCCGTCGATCCAGGCACCGGGCGCGTCACCCGCAGATTCGCC
Organism: Betaproteobacteria bacterium; assembly: GCA_039933655.1. Taxonomy (GTDB): domain Bacteria; phylum Pseudomonadota; class Gammaproteobacteria; order Burkholderiales; family Casimicrobiaceae; genus VBCG01. Next base: position 893 of record JBDTNR010000264.1, read on the forward strand.
ACCATGCGCGGATACGCGGGACGGGGCGTCGTCACGACGGCTACGTACGAGGCGCGCGCCTTCGGGATCCACTCCGCGCAAGGTTTGATGAAGGCTGCCGCGCTGGCGCCGGACGCGATCCTGCTGCCGATGGACTTCGACGCGTACCGCAAGTATTCGCGTCTCTTCAAGGCGGCGGTGGCGCGCATCGCGCCGCGGATCGAGGACCGCGGCATCGACGAGATCTACATCGACGTCACCGACGTGCGGCCGCCGGGCGCGGACGGGTATCCGGTCGCGGCGGCCGTCGACGACACGGGCGATGCCGTCAACGTCGACGTCCCGCCTCCGGTGGCGGCCGAGGCTTGGGGCGAGGGCGCCGAGTCCGAAACCGATGCGTGGTGGCGCGCGCGCGACGTCGCCAAGGCGCTGAAGGGCGCCGTGCGCGACGCCACCGGCCTGTCGTGCTCGATCGCCGTGGCGCCCAACAAATTGCTGGCGAAGATCGCGTCCGAACTCGACAAGCCGGACGGCCTGACGCTGCTGCGTCCGGGCGACATCCCGACGCGCATCTGGCCGTTGCCGCCGAAGCGCATCAATGGCGTCGGACCAAAGGCGAGTGCCAGGCTTGACGCGCTCGGCATCACGACGATCGGCGCCCTCGCGCAGGCCGACCTCGCGTGGCTCATCGAGCACTTCGGCCGCAACTATGGCGCCTGGCTCGCAAACGTTGCCCATGGTCGCGACGAACGTGACGTCGTGACCGACAGCGAGCCCAAGTCGATCAGCCGCGAGACGACGTTCGAACGCGACCTGTCCGTGCGGCGCGATCGCGACGAACTGTCGCGGATCTTCACCGACCTCTGCGTGAAACTGGCGGGCGACCTGCAGCGGAAGGGCTATGCCGGACGCACGATCGGCATCAAGCTGCGCTTCGACAACTTCGCCACGGTGACGCGCGACCAGACGATTCCCGCACCGACGCAGGACGCGCAGGCAATCCGCCGCGCCGCCGGCGAATGCCTGAAGCGCATCGACCTCGAGCGGCGTATCCGCCTGCTGGGCGTGCGCATCGGTTCGCTGTCGCCCGTCAGCGGCGCGACGCCTTCGACTATTCGCTCCGGCTGACGCCCGCATTGCCGCGCGCCCCGCGTGCGCAACAGCGCGATCTTGGAGGCGGCAACCGCGCACGGCGGGTTCACGAGAAAATCGCAGCGCTCGCTCGGCTGGTCGCGGGCAAACCGCCGCACCAGCAGCCCATGCGGATATCGTTGCCGACGGGCGACGTGCGGGACCTGCGGATCCAGTTGATCGCGCCGAAGCCGATCCCGCCGCCCTTGCGCTTGATCACCTGCTCCGTCACGGCCGCGCCGTCGGGGTGGCGTGCACTTCGGCTTCGGTGCGTCGACGATGCCGAGCTTGTCGAACCACTGGTCGCGATGGAGGCTGGCGGCCCCGGACCAGTGCAGCGTTCAACCGAAGGGGCGCACGCCGATCAGAGGACCGTGCAGCCAGAAGCCGAAGATCACCCACGCGACGACGCCGATCGTCACCGCCAGCGCATCGCGGGCGAGGGTGCCCGCCGGGTAGACGGTTCCTGCCGCGCGGTCGCGCCTGCGCGCCGAAACGTAGTCGACGATCGCCCACGCGAGGAAGCTGCCGAACAGCACGACGTCGGCCAGCATGCCGTTGGCGAGCAGGTGCCCGAAGGCCCACAGCTTGGTGCCGAGCACCATCGGATGGCCGAGCGACGCCTTGATTCGCGTGCCGCGCATGTTGCCGGCGGCGATCAGTACGAACGCGGGCAGCACCAGCAGCGACGCGGCATGCCGCGTCCACAGCGGCGGCGACCAGACGACGAGCGGGTCGAGGCGCGCCTGTCCGTACCCCCAGACGATCAGCGCAAAACCCGCCAGCGCCACCAGCGAATAGAGTCCCTTCCACTTCATCTCGCCGATGGATGCGATGCGCGCGCTGCGCCAGTCGTCGGCGACGATGCGCACCGAGTGGGCGCCGAGGAACAGCAGGAGTCCGGCGACGAGGGCGATCATGGATGGATCAGGGACGGTAAGATGACGGCACGCGCCGTCACGCCGAAATAGGCGGGGGCACGCCCGAATTCTACTGCCAATCGAGTCCCGATGATTGCCAACTCCCAAGCATCCCGTTTCGGCAGCGGCAACGCAGTGCGCCGTGTCGAGGACGACAGCCTGCTCACCGGCCGCGGCCAGTTCGCCGACAACTTCGTGCTGCCCGGACAAGCGCATCTCGTGTTCCTGCGGTCGCCGCACGCGCACGCGCGCATCGCGGCGCTCGACGTGACGGCCGCGAAGGCGATGCCCGGCGTCGTCTCGGTGCTGACCGGCGAGGAACTGGTGGACGCCGGTGTCAAGCCGATCCCGAAGTCGACCGATTTCAAGCGGCACAACGGCGGCGCGACGGTGGCGCCGCCGCAGCACGTGCTCGCGGTGGGCACCGTGCGCTACGTCGGCGAAGCGGTGGCGGCGATTGTCGCCGACACGCGCGAGCAGGCCCGCGATGCGGCGGAGGCGATCGATGTGCGTTACGAGGCGCTCCCCATGGTCGCCGACCTGGCCGACGCCATTGCCCGCGACGCACCGCTCGTGTGGCCGGAGGCCGCCGGCAACGTCGCGTGCGAAAAGCGCCACGGCGACGCGGAGGCGACCACGCTCGCGATGACGGCGGCCGCGCACGTGGTGTCGCTCGACATCGTCAACCAGCGGCTGGCGCCGTCGCCGATCGAGCCGCGCGCCACGCTCGCGAGCTACGACGCGGCCACGGACCGCATCACGCTGCGTGTGAGCTGCCAGACGCCGACCGGGTTGCGCGACGAGCTGTGCACGGAGGTGCTCGGCATCGCCAACGACAAGATGCGTGTCGTCGTCGGCGACGTCGGCGGCGGCTTCGGCATGAAGACCACGCTCTACGCGGAAGACGTCGTGGCGGCGTTCGCCGCGCGGGCGCTGGTGCGGCCGGTGAAATGGACGGCCGACCGCATGGAGGAGTTTCTCGCCGCCTCGCATGGCCGCGACCTGAACAGCCACGCGAAACTCGCGCTCGACGAGGACGGCCGGATCCTCGCATTGTCCGTGCATTCGCATGCCAATCTGGGCGCGTATGCCACACCCGCGGGCGTGGTCATCCAGCTGATGATCGGCCCGTGGGTGTCGACGAGCATCTACGACATCCACACGATCGACGTCCGCGTGCAGGGCGTGCTGACCAACACGACGCCGACGGGGCCGTATCGGGGCGCGGGCCGGCCAGAGGCGATCTACACGATCGAGCGCCTGCTCGACGCCGCCGCGCGGCAGACCGGCATCGACCGTGTAGAGCTGCGCCGCCGCAACATGATCCGGCCGGTGCAGATGCCGTACCGGAACGCGATGAAGAAGACGTACGACACCGGCCAGTTCGAGCGCGTGCTCGACCGCGGCCTGGCGCTTGCCGACTGGAGCGGCTATGCGCAGCGGGCAGCGGCCTCGAAGGCGCGCGGCCAGTTGCGCGGGCGCGGCATCGCGACGTTCGTCGAATGGACGGGCGCCGACGTGTTCGCCGAGCGCGTGACGGTCGCCGTCGGCGACGATGGCATCGAGATCTTCTCGGCAACGCAACCGATGGGCACGTCCCTGGCGACGACCTTCACGCAGCTCGCGGTCGACGTGTTCGGCGTGCCGATGGACAGGATCAGGTTCGCGTTCGGCGACACCGACCGCGGCACCGGCTTTGGCAGCGCCGGTTCACGCTCGCTGTTCGTCGGCGGGTCCGCCGTGCACGTGGCGTCCGAGCGCACCGTGAAGAAGGCGCACGAACTCGCGGCCGATGAGCTCGAGGCGGCGGTCGGCGACATCGAATACCGCGACGGGATCTTTCGCATCGCGGGCACCGACCGCGCGATCGGCCTCTTCGATCTCGCGGCGAAGCAGCCCGACCGCCGCATCGTGCTCGTGTCCGACAGCGCTGTGGCCGACGCGACGTGGCCCAACGGTTGCCACATCTGCGAAGTGGAGATCGATCCCGACACCGGCGCCGTCGACGTCGACCGCTACTGGTCGGTGAACGACGTCGGCCGCATCGTGAATCCAATGGTCGTCGCCGGGCAGCTCGAAGGCGGCGCCGCGCAGGGGATCGGGCAGGCGCTGTGCGAACGCGTCGTCTACGATCGCGAGAGCGGGCAGCTTTTGACCGGCTCGTTCCAGGATTACGCGTTGCCGCGCGCGGACATGATCCGCCACTTCGCGATGACGACCGACGAGGGCACGCCGTCGACGAACAACCACCTGGGCGTCAAGGGCGTCGGCGAACTCGGCACGATCGGCGCGACGCCGGCGGTCGTCAACGCCGTGCTCGATGCGCTGGCAGGCGCCGGGCTTGGCGTACGGGCCGATCGACTGCAGATGCCTTTCACCGCCGAGCGGGTTTGGCGCGCGCTGAGCGGGCAATCGGGGTCAGAGCGTTAGTGGCGCGGGATCGGGCAATCGGGGTCAGAGCGATGGGG
>JBDTNR010000265.1:0-5383 GCA_039933655.1 Betaproteobacteria bacterium
ACGAACGTGCGCGCGCCGCGCTGCAGCGACTCGGCGTCGAGCCGGTGGACCGGCGCGGGATCGAGTCGCAGGTCGGCGCCGCCGGAGGCCAGCGCCGAACCGGCAAAGGCGAACAGCAGTGCCGCGGAAAACGTCGCGATCTTGTTCATGCTTCTACGTCGTCCTTTCCGGAACGGGCTTGGTCTTGTCGCGCGCCGTGTACCACGGCATCAGCAGGAAGAAGAGGAAGTAGACGACGGTGAGCACGCGCGACGCGACCGTTGCCTTGTCCGCGCCGTAGAACGGGAAGCCTTCGCCGAATTGTCCCCAGACCGTCACCGGCACCACGCCCAGGTAGCCCAGGACGAGGAACGACACGACGAACGCCGCCAGCCACGACTTGTACAGCGTGCCACGGTAGCGGATCGACTTGACGGCGCCGCGGTCGAGCCACGGCAGGAAGAAGAAAATCACGACGGCCGCGCCCATCACCAGCACGCCCCAGAACTGCGAGTCCATGAACGACGGGACTGCGCGCAGCATCGCGTAATACGGCGTGAAGTACCACACCGGTGCGATGTGCACCGGCGTTTTCAGCGGATCGGCCGGGATGAAGTTGTTGGCCTCGAGGAAATAGCCGCCCATCTCCGGCACGAAGAACATGATCGCCGAGAAGATGGCGAGGAAAAACACGACGCCGACGATGTCCTTGATCGTGTAGTACGGATGGCTGTAGATGCCGTCGAGGTAGAGGCCCGTCGCCGGGTCCTTCGGCTGCTTCTTGATCTCGATGCCGTCGGGGTTGTTGGAGCCCACTTCGTGCAGCGCCATCAGGTGCGCGGCGACGAGGCCGAGCAGCACCAGCGGAAACGCGATCACGTGGAACGCGAAGAAGCGGTTCAGCGTGATGTCGGAGATCGTGTAGTCGCCGCGGATCCAGACGCCGAGGCTTTCACCGATGATCGGCACGGTGGAGAACAGGTTGACGATGACCTGCGCGCCCCAGTACGACATCTGTCCCCACGGCAGCAGGTAACCGAAGAACGCCTCGCCCATCAGCACGAGGTAGATGAGGCAGCCGAAGATCCACAGCAGCTCGCGCGGCTTGCGGTAGCTGCCGTACATCAGGCCGCGAAACATGTGCAGGTAGACGACGACGAAGAACATCGATGCGCCGGTGGAGTGCATGTAGCGAATCAGCCACCCCCACTCGACGTCGCGCATGATGTACTCGACCGACTCGAACGCCTTCGTCGCGTCCGGCTTGTAGTTCATCGTCAGAAAGATGCCGGTGATGATCTGCATCACCAGCACGAGCGTGGCGAGCGACCCGAAGTAGTACCAGAAGTTGAAATTCTTCGGTGCGACGTACTTCCCCCACTGCGACTCCCACAGGGCGGTCAGCGGAAACCGGGCATCGATCCAGTTGAGCAGTTTTTCCATGTCGTCAGTTCCGAAGGGCCGTCCCGAGGGACTGGCCTGCCCCCTCGGGGGGCAGCGAACGAAGTGAGCGTGGGGGGATCATCAACTGTCCTTGCCGTCTTCGCCCACGCCGATCACGATCTTCGTGTCGGAGAGGTACTTGTGCGGCGGAATGACGAGGTTCGTCGGCGCTGGTACGCCCTTGTAGACGCGTCCCGCCAGGTCGAACTTCGACTGGTGGCACGGACAGAAGAAGCCGCCCAGCCAATCCGGCCCCAGGTCGGCGGGCGCGATTTCCGGGCGATAGGTCGGCGAGCAGCCCAGGTGCGTGCAGATGCCGATGGCGATCCACATCGCGTCCTTGATCGAGCGATGCTCGTTCTTGCAGTAAGCCGGTTGCTGCGGGACGTTCGAGTTCGGGTCGGCCAGCCGGCTGTCGAGCTTCGGCAGCGATGCGAGCATCGGCGCGGTGCGGTTCAGCACCCAGCAGACCTTGCCGCGCCACTCGACGGTGATGAGCTGGCCGGCTTCGATCTTGCCGATCTCCACTTCGATGGGCGCGCCTGCGGCCTTCGCGCGCGCCGACGGCCAAAACGACATCACGAACGGGGTCGCCGCGACGACCACGCCCACGCCGCCGACGACACTGCCGGCGGTGATCAGGAACCGGCGTTTCTTCGCATCCACCGATTGATTGAGAGTAGCGTCAGCCATCCCTGTGTCCCAAGAGGCGCGAAAACGGAAGATGGGCCGCTGCGGATGCAGCCGACCCGCTGTTCTCGCGTGAGGTTCGCAAAACCGCGCAATTATACGGGATTTGCACGTCCCGCCGGAAGCCCGGACACGGTTTTGCCGCGGAAAGCACTCGTAAATCAGCCAGTTGCGCGATGCGCGGCCGTCGATGCCGATGCACGTCCGCGCCCCGGTGGCGGCCCGACAGCTCTATAATTTCGCAAATGTTGCGCAAATTCTGGCTCCTCTTCGCCCAGGCATGCACGCTGTGCGTGGCGGCGCTGTTCGTCGTGGCGACGCTGCGCCCGGACCTGCTGCCGCGGCTGACCGGCCGCGCCGCGAACATCATCGTCACGCAGGAAACGGCGACGCCGGTGACGGCCGCGCGCGTCTCGAGCTACGCGGACGCTGCGAAGAAGGCGATGCCTGCCGTCGTCAACATCTACACGAGCAAGGAGGTGCGCTCGCGCAATCCGCTCGCCGAAGATCCGGTGTTCCGCCGCTTCTTTCCGGAACTCGAGCGTGGCGCCGCGCAGCGGCAAACTAGCCTTGGATCCGGGGTGATCGTCGCCGCAGAAGGCTACGTCATCACCAACAATCACGTGATCCAGGGCGCGGACGACATTCAGCTCGTGCTCGCGGACGGCCGCCGCGTGCCCGCCCACGTACGCGGCGTCGATCCCGAATCGGACCTTGCGGTGCTGAAGGCCGATGCCGACGGCCTGCCGGCGATGGCCTTCGCCCCCGCGGACAACCTGCAGGTGGGCGACGTCGTGCTGGCGATCGGCAATCCTTTCGGCCTGGGCAACACCGTGACGCTCGGCATCGTCAGCGCGCTCGGCCGCAACTATCTGGGCGTCAACCGGTTCGAGGACTTCATCCAGACGGACGCCGCCATCAATCCCGGCAACTCGGGAGGTGCGCTCATCGACACCGCCGGCAACCTGGTGGGCATCAACAGCACGATCTATTCGCAGTCCGGCGGGTCGCTCGGCATTGGCTTCTCGATTCCCGTCTCGCTCGCCCGCAACGTGTTCGAGCAGATTGTCCGCGACGGCGAGGTCACGCGTGGCTGGCTCGGCATCGAGCCTTCGGCGGTCACGGCCGAAGTCGCCCGCGCGCTCTCGCTCGCGCGACCCGAAGGTGTGGTCATCCGTGGCATCCAGCCGGGCGGCCCGGCGCAGCGCGCCGGCATACAGGTGCTCGACGTCGTCCTGGAAATCGGCGGCAGGTCGACGCGCAACGTCCCGCAGCTGCTGGCGCGCATCGCGGAACTGCCGCCCGGATCGAGCACCAAGATCCGCATCGTCCGCAGCGGCCAGGATGTCGAGGTCGACGTTACCGTGGGCAAGAGGCCGCCGCCCGAGAAACAGTGATGGGCGACGGAAACGAGGAGACGGGGTCGCGCAGCGCCACCTATTCGGCGACCGCTTCCTCTGCTTCCCCCTCTTTCGCGGGCAGGGTGATGAACCGCGCGACGAAGAGTCCGAGCTCGTAGAGCAGCCACAACGGCACGGCGAGCATCAGCTGCGACAGCACGTCGGGCGGCGTGAAGATCGCGCCGATGACGAAGGCGCCGACGATGACGTACGAGCGGATCGCGCGCAGCTTCTCGAGGCTCACGACGCGCATCCGCACCAGCACGATGACGATCACCGGCACCTCGAACGTCAGGCCGAAAGCGAGGAACATCGACAGGACGAACGACAGGTACTTGTCGATGTCGGTCATCATCTGCACGCCGGCCGGCGTATAGCCGGCGAAGAAACTGAACATGATCGGAAACACGAAGAAGTACGCGAACGACATGCCGAACATGAAGAACACGACGCTAGACACGATGACCGGTACCGCCAGGCGCTTTTCATGGTGGTAGAGGCCCGGCGCCACGAATGCCCACGCCTGCCATAGCACGTACGGCAGCGCGATCAGGAACGCCGCCATCAGAGTCACCTTGAGCGGCACCAGGAAGGTGCCGGTGACGTCGGTGGCGATCATCGTCGCGCCCGCGGGCAGCGTCTTCAGCAGCGGCGCCGCCAACAGCGCGTAGATTTCCTTGGCCCACGGGAAGAGGCAGACCAGCACGACCACGACGGCGATGATCGAGCGCATGAGCCGCGTGCGCAGCTCGAAGAGGTGCGACAGGAACGTTTCCTGCGGGGTGGTTTCCGGCGTGGCGTCGCTCATCGTTACCGTTTCTAGATCCGGTCGAGGCCGGGCAGCGACGGTTGGCGCGGCAGCTCCGCGGGGGTGGCGTCGGCCAGCTCGCCGCCAGGCTCGGTGGGCAGCGCCCCCGGTTCGAAGATGCGCGCGGTCTCGGGATCGGTGATCGGCATGTTGTCGGCCGCGCCGGCGTTGAGCTCGCTCTCGACATTGCGCACGCCGGTCTCGACGTCACGGGCGGCACCTTCGACCGAGGACTTGAGGTCCGACGCCGCCGTCTGCACCTGCTGTTGCAGCTTGCGCAGCTCGTCGAGCTCGAGTTCGCGGTTGATGTCGGATTTGACGTCGCTCACGTAGCGCTGCAGGCGGCCGAACAGATGGCCCATCGTGCGCGCCGCCTTCGGCAGCCGCTCGGGGCCGATGACGATCAGCGCGACGACGGCGATGATGACAATCTGGGAAAAACCGATATCGAACATGGGGAACCCGAAAAAGCGCCGCGGTACGCGACGCGCGGCGCTCGCGAACCGGCGCCTCGTGCGGATTACGAGCGGGTGGTTTCCTTCTTCACTTCCGCGTCAATCGTCTTCCCCGGAATTTGCTGCGCGGGCTGCTGCGCTTCATTCGCCGCGGCCGCCGTCTCTTCCGGCGTCTTCATCCCTTCCTTGAAGCCCTTGACAGCGCCGCCCAGGTCCTGCCCGATATTGCGCAGTTTCTTGGTTCCGAAGATCAGGACGACGACGACAAGTACGATCAGCCAATGCCAGATGCTCAAGCCACCCATGGTGTGCTCCTCTTTCAGTTCTTGCTGCGCAGGATCATCGGTCCCAAGGGGTCGGGACCGCCGATCACGTGTACGTGCACATGCTGGACATCCTGCCGCCCGACGCGGCCGGTGTTGACGATCGTGCGAAAGCCGTCGGTCGCGCCCTGCTCGCGCGCCAACCGGCCCGCCAGCGTCATTATCCTGCCCATGGCGGGTTCGTCCTCCGCGGTCAGGTCGTACATGCTGGCGACGTGCTTCTTCGGGATCAGCATGAAATGCACGGGGGCGATGGGCTGGATGTCGTGAAACGCCAGCACGTCG
>JBDTNR010000266.1:0-5369 GCA_039933655.1 Betaproteobacteria bacterium
AGGGCATGAAGATGCGCGCGCCGACGCGCCAGACCAACAAGATGCTGGCCGCGCTCGGAGCCACGCCGGTCGCCATGCCGCTGCCCGCGCTCGCCGACGCGCTTTCCAAAGGCGTCGTCGATGGCTACCTGCTGCCCTGGGAAGTGATTCCGTCGATCAAGGCGCACGAGCTCTCGAAGTTCCACAGCGAGACCGACCCCAAGTCGCGCGCGCTCTACACCGCGGTCTTCTATCTCGGCATCAACCAGGCGAAGTACGACAGCCTGCCGCCCGATCTCAAGAAGGTCATCGACGCCAATTCCGGGGCTGCGGTCGCGCGCGCATTCGGCAAGCAGTGGGACGCATCCGCACCGCCCGCCCGCAAGCAGGCCGTCGAGCGCGGGAACACGTTCTACACGATTCCCGCTTCGGAGCTCGCGCTGTGGCAGAAGGCCACGGCGAATCTCGAGGACGAGTGGGTTCGCGACGTCACCGCCAAGGGCCAGGACGGCAAGCAGCTGCTGCAGACGGCCAAGGAGCTGATCAGGAAGTACGAGACGGCGAAGTAGTCGCCACCGTTTCGCCCGCATCGGCGCGGACGCTGGTCCCGTGCCGGTGGTCACGTGCGGCGGCCCCCTCCTCATGGATGAATCCCCGGCGGCACCCTCCCGGTCCGCCGGCCGTTTCGGGCAGATCCTGTACCGGACGAGCGAGTGGTTCGCGCTGGCTGGCGGTGCGATCTTCGTCAGCATCGCCCTCATGTCGGTCGCAAGCATCGCGAGCCGCTCGCTCTTCTTGCAACCGATCCAGGGCGACTACGAACTCGTCCAGGTCGCCTGCGCCGTGTTCGTCTCGCTGTGCCTCCCCATCTGCCAGATGGCGGGCTCGAACATCATTGTGGACTTTTTCACCACACGCGCATCCCCTCGTGTGCAGCGCCGGCTCGATGCGATCGGCGCACTGCTGCTCGGTCTCGTGATGGCCCTCGTCACGTGGCGACTCGCCGCGGGAATGGTGTCGATGCGGGAAGCAGGCGAGACCACGACGATCCTCGGCTGGCCGGTCTGGTACACCTACGCACTGATGATTCCTGGCGTCGCGCTGACCGCAGTCGCGGGGTTCTACACGGCATGGCGGCATCAGATCGCGGGCGATTTCGGCGTGATCGCGCGATGACCCCGCTGCTCGTCGGCGCGGCGCTGTTCGTGGCCATGCTCGCGCTGATGGCCGTGCGCGTCCCGATCGCGATCGCGATGTTCGTCCCCGGCGCGATCGGCTACATCGTGCTCTCCAGCGAGGCGGCGCTTCTGTCGCATCTCAAGGGTGCGCTGTACGCGCGCTTTTCGGTCTATGACCTGTCGGTGATTCCGCTGTTCCTGCTGATGGGACAGTTCGCCACGCAGGGCGGACTCTCCGCAGCGCTGTTTCGTGCCGCGGCGTCGCTCGTGGGGCATTTCCGCGGCGGTCTCGCGATGGCCGCCGTCCTAGCATGCGCGGCATTCGGTGCCATCTGCGGATCGTCGGTGGCCACCGCGGCCACGGTCGCGCAGGTGGCACTGCCCGAGATGAAGCGGTTCAACTATTCCGGACGCCTCGCCACGGCAACGCTCGCCGCCGGCGGGACGCTGGGCATCCTGATCCCCCCGTCGGTCGTGCTCGTCGTCTATGCGATCCTCGCCCAGCAGAACATCGCCAAGCTGTTTGCGGCGGCGATGGTTCCCGGCATCGTGGCCGCATTCGGCTACCTGGTTGCGATCGGAGTCTATGTGCGGATGCATCCGGACCAGGGTCCGGCGCAGCCCAGGCACTCGACAAGGGAGCAGTTGGCGGTGATCGTCAACGTGTGGCCGATCGCCGCGATATTCCTCGTCGTCTTCGGCGGCATCTACGGCGGCATCTTCACGCCCACCGAAGGTGCCGCGGTCGGCGCCGTGGGAACGTTTGCCGCTGGCATGCTGAAGCGCGAGCTCGATTGGCCGGCGATCCGCCGCAGCTTCGTGGGCGCCGCCGAAACGAGCGCGATGATCTTCATGATCTTTCTTGGTGCCGACATGCTGAACTCGGCGCTGGCGCTTTCGCAGATGCCCGCGCAGCTCGCGCAGATCGTCGGCGGCCTGCAGGTGCCGCCGTTGATGATCGTCGCAGGGGTGCTTATGTTCTATGTGCTGCTCGGGTGCGTGATGGACGAGCTTTCGATGATCCTGCTGACGGTTCCTGTCGTGTTCCCCGCGGTCATGGCGCTCGACCTCTTCGGCCTGGAGGCGTCCGAGAAGGCCATCTGGTTCGGCATCCTGATCCTGATGGTGGTCGAGATCGGCCTGATTGCGCCGCCTGTCGGGCTCAACGTGTACGTCGTCAACGGGCTGGCTCGCGACGTGCCGATGGCGGAGACTTATCGCGGCGTCTTGCCGTTCCTGGTGACGGCCCTGGGGCGCGTGCTGTTGCTGCTGTTCTTTCCAGCCTTCGCCCTGTGGGCCGTACGGCTCCTCGACTAGGAGGCGAACTTATGTCGCAGCTCATGCTCGTGCTCTTCGTCGCGCTGCTGGCATTGCCGGGTGCAGCGCTGTCCCAGGGCGCACCTGCCGCTGATACCGCGTCCGCGTCGAAGTCGCCCGTTGCGCGATCGAAACCGACGACCGAAGAGAAACGCTGCCTCGCTTCTCGCCGGCGCGTCGAGCGGCAGCACGAGGCGACGGCGGACGCCGACGCGCGCGTCGCGAAGGAACGCAAGGCGCGCGAATCGTGCAAGTCGAAGCGCGCCTGCGACAACCTCGACCGTGCGCTCAAAGCCTCCGAGGCGCGCAGGCAAAGGCACGAAAGACGTCTCGCGCAGTTCAAAGCCGAAGCGCAGAAGGCGTGCGCCGGCGTTCCGGCGGCCATGACGCCCCCGAGCTATCGCAGCAGCACGGCGGCAAGCACGAGTCCGGCGACGACGAATGAAAACAGCACCAGGTAACTGACGGCCAGGAACCACGCGCGAGCCACGACGCCGGTCCACCGGCCGCCATACACGACCTTCATCGCCCGCAGGCTGTAGACGACTGCCCACAGTGCCAGCGCGGCTCGCGCGACTCCCCAGGGCACGACGACCGCGATCATCACGATCAGGAACAGGAACGACAGATCGTGCGCCGCGAATACCAGGTGCTCCGAGTAAAGGCGCGGCCGCAATGGATGGCGGCGCGCACGGCCGAGATAGAGCAGCTTGAGCAGCAACGCGAACACGGGAAGCAGCACGACCATCGCATAGGGCCCGTAGCGGACGGTTCCGAACGTGATCTGCTCGACCTTGTCCTGGCGCGACATCGCGTTGAACCGGTCGACGCGGTGCCGGACGAGGTCCGTGACGACGCCAGGCGGACCGACGACGACGACGTTCGCATCCTTGTCGAGCGTGAGCGATGGCCCGGCAGGGCGCGAGGCAGCCGCGGCTGCCTGCGAACCCTCGGCGATCCGGGGTGGAGGTACCGCCGCTTCGGTGTCCTGCGGATCGATCGTCACCAGATCGGCCACGGTCAGGCTCGGCACGTCGACGACGATGCGAAGGAGCGCGAACATCGCGATCGACAGGAGCAGGAACAGGCGCGCCGGGCGACCGTAGCGCCGGCGCCGGCCTGAGAAGTATTCGCGCGTGAGACGGCCCGGGTGCAGTAGCAGCGCCGCGAGCGTGCGCCACAGGCGCCCGTCCAACGCGACGTAACGTCCCGCAGCGTCCTTGAGGAACTGCCGTGCCGTCGGGAGGGCGACGGAGGTTTCCTGTCCGCACTGCGGACAGAACGCACCGGGCGCCGGCGACGAGCAATTGCGGCAGCGCGTGTCGGCCAGGAGCGCAGGCACCCGCAGGTCGGTGCCTTCGCGCTCAGGGGCCAGGTTCGTCATCGAGCTTCTCGTCGACGCGCGCGAGGATGCCGCGCAGGATATTCACTTCCTCGCGCTCGAGGCCGGCGCGCGCGAAGAGACGCCTCAGCCGTGGCAACAGCCGCCGCGGCATGCGGGGATCGAAGAAGCGCAGGTCGGTGAGTGTGCGCGTGGCGTGCGCGTAGAGCCCTTCGACTTCGTCGTGCGTAGCGGCCGCGAATCGAGGTGCGCGCCACACGCCGCCCCCCAGAGCCGCGACGAACACCTCGTAGGCAACCACCTGCACGGCGGCGGCGAGGTTCAGCGATCCATAGGATGGGTTGGACGGGATCGTGGCGACGATCCCGCAGCGGGCCAGCTCGTCGTTGGACAATCCCGACATCTCGGTGCCGAAGACCATGGCGACCTCTCCCGTCGCGGACTCGGCCACCGCGCGAAGCGCCGCCTCGCGCACGGGAAGCACATGCCCCGCGAACTCGCGTGGCCGGGCCGACAACCCGATCGTCAACGACGCGCCGGCGAGCGCTTCGTCGAGCGACGCGGCAACGCGCGTGGCGTCGAGCACCGATGTGGCCCCCGACGCGAGGGCCACGGCCGCAGGATCCGGAAAACGCTTCGGGCGCACGAGAACGAGACGCGTGAGGCCCATCGTCAACATCGCGCGGGCCGCGCTCCCGATGTTCCCGGGATGGCTGGTGTTGACCAGCACGAGCCGGATCCGATCGAGGCGCACGCCTTCGGGAACGTCAGTCATCGCAGGATTGGGCGGCGCCGGAGCGCACGGTGCCGCAAACGATTAGAATAAGCACGTTACGTCCCCTTCATCAAGACGCCGTGGTGTGCACGCGGTGCGCCCCCATGCATCCGATGCTCACGACTGCGGTCAAGGCGGCCCGCCGTGCCGGCAACATCATCAACCGCGGCGCGCGCGACCTCGATCTTCTTTCCATCACTGTCAAGGGTCCGAAGGACTTCGTCAGCGAAGTCGATCGTGCCGCAGAAGCGGCGATCGTCGAAACGGTGCTCGCCACGTACCCGGACCACGGGATTCTCGCAGAGGAAGGCACGGCCGCGGGCCGCAATGCAACCGCCGAGCATGTCTGGATCATCGACCCGCTCGACGGGACGACGAATTTCCTCCACGGATTCCCCCAGTACTGCGTGTCGATCGCGCTCGCGCATCGCGGCGTCGTCACGCAGGGCGTGATCTTCGACCCGGTTCGAAACGATCTCTTCACCGCGTCGCGCGGCCGGGGCGCGTATCTCAACGATCGCCGCATCCGTGTCAGCAAGCGGCAGCACTTGCGGGATTGCCTGATCGGCACCGGATTCCCGTTTCGCGACGGCAGCTATCTGGACACCTACCTCGCCATGATGAAGTCGATGATCACGCACACGGCCGGCATTCGCCGGCCGGGCGCAGCAGCACTCGACCTCGCCTACGTCGCGGCAGGCTTCTATGACGGATTCTGGGAAGTGGGGCTCAACCCGTGGGATGTGGCGGCGGGCAGCCTGCTGGTGCTCGAGGCCGG
>JBDTNR010000267.1:0-5352 GCA_039933655.1 Betaproteobacteria bacterium
CGCACGTTGCGCTGGTAAAGCGTGTGCAGCATCGCGTGGCCGGTGCGGTCGGCCGCCGCGCAAGCGCGCTGCACGGCCTTTTCGCCGAAATTGGCGGAATGGCCGCCGAAGGGCCGCTGGTAGATCGTGCCGTCCTCGTTGCGGTCGAACGGCATGCCGAAGTGTTCGAGTTCGTAGACGACGTGCGGCGCCATCTTGCACATGTACTCGATCGCGTCCTGGTCGCCCAGCCAGTCGGAACCCTTGATCGTGTCGTACATGTGCCAGAGCCAGTTGTCCTCCGACATGTTGCCGAGCGACGCGCCGATGCCGCCCTGCGCCGCCACCGTGTGCGACCGCGTCGGGAACACCTTCGACAGCACGGCCACCGACAGGCCCGCCTCGGCGAGCTGCAGCGACGCGCGCATGCCGGCGCCGCCGGCGCCGACGATGATCGCGTCGAACTTGCGAACGGGAAGGCTGCTCATACGCCCCCCCACAGAACCTGGATCGTCCAACCCGTATAGCCCACGAGCAGCGCGATGACGGCAACCTGCACCGCGAGGCGCACGCCGGTCGGCTTGACGTAGTCCATCGCGATGTTGCGCACGCCGACCCATGCATGCCAGAGCAGCGAGATCATGAACACGAAGGTGGCAAGCCGGAACGGCTCGCTGGCGAACGTAACCTTCCACGCGGCGTAGTCCAGGCCGCCGTACCACAGCAGCAGGGCAAGGATCAGCAGCGTGTAGAGCGCCATCACGACGGCGCTGATGCGTTGCACGAGCCAGTCGCGCCACCCGTAGTGCGCACCGACGACGACGCGGCTCGGCGTCACCATAGCTTCACTGCCACGGCGAGGGTCAGCACCAGCGCCAGCACGAGGACGACCGCCGCCGACTGCCGCGCGGCCTTGAGTTCCATGCCGACGTGCAGGTCCATGAACAGGTGGCGGACGCCGGCCAGGAAGTGGTGGAAGTACGCCCACGCCAGCACCACCAGCACGAGCTTGGCGAACGGGTGCCCGAGCGCGCCGCGCATCGCGCTCCACGCATCGGGCGACGCCAGCGCGCGCTGGACGACCCACAGCACGACGGGAATCCCGACGAGGAACAGCAGCGCACCCGACGCGCGATGCAGAATCGACACGAACGCCGGCAGCGGCAGGCGAATCGCCAGCAGGTTTAGGTAGACCGGGCGCGGTCTGGCGACGGGGCGATCCAGCGCGGCCATCTTGGGAGGTTCCTCGAAACGGCGAATCCGACGGAAAATTCGACTTCACGCCCGAAAGCGCGACTTTTGTGCGCAGCACACAATTATAGCCATACCGGTGCGGGTCACGCCAGAACGACGTTGACAGCGCAGTGTCCGCGCCGTCAGTAGAGCTCGTTCAGATAGTGATACGCGCGGGTCAGGCAAAGACCGCGGCGAACTTCCACCGGACGATCGCCGTACGTGAGCGTCACTCGATCGACGGCGAGCAGCGGTGCGCCTGCTTCCGCGCCGAGGATCTCCGCGGTCGCCGTGTCCGCCGCCACCGCACGGATGCGCTCCTGCGCTTTCAGCATCCGCACGCCGAACTGGCTTTCGAAGAAGCCGTACATGGAGCCGCGATACGCGTCGTAACGCGCCTTCGTCAACCCGCGGAACAGCGCGGCCGGCAGCGTGATCTCGTCCAGCACGACCGGCTCGCCCGCGTACTCGAGCACGCGCCGCAGCACGAGGATCGGATCGCCGGCCTTGAGCGCCAGCAGGCGCGCCACGTCGGCGCCGGCCTTGGCGCGCCGCACTTCCAAAAGCCGGCTGACCGGCGCCACTTCGCCACCGTCGTTGCGGCGAATGCGCAGGAAGCGCGGCAGCGACGAACGCTCCTCGGTGTGGGTGGCGACGAACGTGCCCTTGCCCTGGCGGCGCACGACCAGGTTGTCTGCGGCCAGCGCATCGATCGCCTTGCGCACCGTCCCCTGCGACACGCCATAGCGGCGCGCCAGCTCGATTTCCGATGGAATGGCCTCACCCGGCCGCCACTCCCGCTCGTCAAGGCTGTGTTCGAGCAGCGCCTTGATCTGCAGGTACAGTGGCGCAAAGGATGGGGTGGCGGTCATCGGCAAGGGTGCAGAGAGGACGAACAGTCAGGCTCGGGCGCGCCGATTATCGTCGGCACGGCGCTTCGCTGTCTATCTCTTGTCTTATATCTTATATAAGATATAGGAGTTCGTTGACAGATTGCTGGCCGCGGCCTAGAATGCGGCATCGCGGTCGGGCCGTATCGCCCTCGGGCGACGGGTGCCGTGGAAGCAGCGCGTTGCTGCATCGCACAAGCGCATCGCACACACCAAGACCGGCCCGCGGCGACGTTCGTTTCCACCCCACTCGGAGCCTCGCCCATGAAACCACCCGTCCGCGTCGCCGTCACCGGCGCCGCCGGCCAGATCGGCTATGCCCTCCTGTTCCGGATCGCCTCCGGTGAAATGCTGGGCCGCGACCAGCCGGTGATCCTGCAACTCCTCGAACTGCCGATCGACAAGGCGCAGGCCGCGCTGACCGGCGTCATGATGGAACTCGAGGACTGCGCCTTTCCGCTGCTCGCCGGCATGGTCGGCACCGCCGATCCGCTGGTCGCGTTCAAGGATGCCGATATCGCGCTGCTCGTCGGCGCCCGCCCCCGCGGGCCGGGCATGGAGCGCAAGGATCTGCTGCTCGAGAACGCGAAGATCTTCACCGCGCAGGGCAAGGCGCTCGACGCCGTCGCCTCGCGCCACGTCCGTGTCCTGGTCGTCGGCAATCCGGCCAACACCAATGCCTACATCGCGATGAAGTCGGCGCCGTCGCTGCCGAAGAAGAACTTCACGGCGATGATGCGGCTCGATCACAATCGCGCGCTGTCGCAGCTCGCGGGCAAGTCGGGCAAGCCGGTGGGCGCGATCGAGAAGCTCGTCGTGTGGGGCAATCATTCGCCGACCATGTATCCCGACTACCGCTTTGCCACCGCGGGCGGCGAGTCACTGAAGGGCAGCATCAACGACGAGGCGTGGAACCGCAGCGAGTTCCTGCCCAAGGTGGGCAAACGCGGCGCAGCGATCATCGAAGCGCGCGGGCTCTCGTCCGCCGCCTCCGCCGCCAACGCCGCCATCGACCACGTCCGCGACTGGATGCTCGGCAGCAACGGCAAGTGGGTGACGATGGGTGTCCCCTCCGACGGCAGCTACGGCATCCCGCTCGATTATGTCTACGGTGTACCGGTGACGACGGCGAACGGCGAGTACACGCTCGTCCGCGATCTGCCGATCGACGAGTTCTCCCGCGAACGCATGAACGCGACGCTGAAGGAGCTCGAAGACGAGCGCGCCGGCGTGGCGTCGCTTCTCGGTTGAAAACTTCTCGCGAAACCGGGCCGGCGCGGCCGGCCCGTCTTTGTTCCTGAAGCGATGAACCAACTCCCGCCACAGGAGGCGCTGTACGGCGGCGAGCGACCGTTGCCGGCGCTGCCGCCATGTGTCCATTACGCCGGCAGCGAGCGCTTCATCCGCAAGGCGCTCGCGCTGCAGGCGGAGCGCGGGCCGGTGTTCGACATCGCGTGCGACTGCGAGGACGGTGCCGCCGTTGGCGGCGAGCGCGCGCATGCGGTCGTCATGGCCGGCCTGATCGGCGGCGAAGACAACCGCTTCGCCCGGGTCGGCGCCCGCGTACACGACGTCCATCATCCGGCGTGGCAGGCGGAGGTCGACGTGCTGCTCGACGGTGCCGGCGACCGCATCGCGTTCCTCACGCTGCCCAAGGCGCGCAATGTGGCCGATGTCGAGCGCTTCCTCGCGCACGTGGCTGACCGCGTCGCGCAGATCGGGCTCGGACGCACGATCCCGGCGAGCGTGCTGATCGAGACGCCGGGCGCGCTGCACGACGTCTGGACGATCGCCGCGCTGCCGGGCGTGGTGCTGCTCGACTTCGGCCTCATGGATTTCGTCAGCGAACACTACGGCGCCATTCCCGGCAGCGCGATGGTGACGCCGGGCCAGTTCGAGCATCCGCTCGTCCGCCGCGCCAAGTGCGACATCGCGATGGCCGCGCTCGCGCACGGCGTCGTGCCGGCGCACAACGTGACGCGGGCACTCGACGATCCCGCCGTGGCCTTCGCCGACGCCCGCCGCGCGCGCGACGAGTTTGGCTTCCTGCGGATGTGGAGCATCCATCCGGTGCAGATCGACGCAATCGTCGCCGCGATGCGCCCCGACCTGCCCGCCGTGAACGAAGCCGCCGCCGTCATCGGTGCCGCGCAGGACGCCGGCTGGGCGCCGCTGCGCGTCGACGGGCAGCTGCACGACCGCGCGTCGTACCGGCAGGCGTGGACGCTGTTGCAGCGTGCGCACGCGGCCGGCGTCGATTTGCCGGCGCGCGCCGCCGCCTACTTCGCCACCGCCGCGGCCGCGCCATGACGCACCCCGTCGCGCGCCCGTTCGCCCTTATGATGGCCGATTGAACTTCGAAACCGGACAACTCCCCATGCGCCAGACCGTTCTCGCTCTTGCCGTCACCTTGGCCGTTGCCGCACCCGCCGTCGCCCAGGACTATCCGAAGCTGAAGCCCGGCCAGTGGGATCTGACGACGAGCAACATGAAGGCCGGCGCCGCCACGTCGCCGACCAAGTCGACGATGTGCACCGACGAGGCCGTGCAGAAGGAAATGATGACGATGGGTGCCGGCATGAGCAAGGATATGTGCACGCGCAACCAGACGCGCCGCGAAGGAGCGCGGATCATCGGCAGCGCCGAATGCAAGATTGGCGAATCGAAGATCGTCTCGAAGTCGGTGATGACGCTCATCGGCGATACGGGCTACAGGACCGAGATCACCGCGACCTACGATCCGCCGTTCATGGGAATGAAGGAATCGGCGTCCACGCTCGAGGGGAAGTATGTAGGTCCCTGCCGCGACGGACTTGTCCCCGGCGATTTCGTCGGTCCCAACGGCCAGAAGTTCAACCTGAAAGGCATCGGCGCGATGAAGAGCGCGATGCCGCCCGCTCAAACCCCACGTCCCGCAAAGGCCCCGCAATGAGCCACGACCTTTACCACAGCTTGCAGGAATTCAAGCTCGCCTCCGGCGCCACCGGCCGCTTCTATTCGCTGCCGGCGCTCGAGCGTGCCGGTGTTGGCCGCATCTCGCGCCTGCCGATATCGATCCGGATCGTGCTGGAATCGGTGCTGCGGAACTGCGACGGCAAGAAGGTGACGGAGGCGCACGTCCGTGAGCTCGCGAACTGGGGCGCGACCGCCGAGCGCGTCGACGAGATTCCGTTCGTCGTCGCCCGCGTCGTGCTGCAGGACTTCACCGGCGTGCCGCTGCTCGCCGACCTGGCCGCGATGCGCAACGTCG
>JBDTNR010000268.1:0-5309 GCA_039933655.1 Betaproteobacteria bacterium
CACGCCGGGCATCGCGTACCTGACGCGCGCGCTGCGGCTGTCCGCGGGCATCGTCATCAGCGCGTCGCACAATCCGTTCGACGACAACGGCATCAAGTTCTTCTCGGCGGCCGGCGCCAAGCTGCCCGACGACGTGGAGGCGTCGATCGAGCGCGGAATGGAAGAGCCGCTGACCTGCGTATCCTCGGCCGCGCTGGGCAAGGCGCGGCGCGTCGACGATGCGGCCGGCCGCTATGTCGAGTTCTGCAAGGGAACGTTCCCGACGGAGCTCGACCTGCATGGCTGGCGCATCGTCGTCGATTGCGCCAACGGTGCCGGCTACCATGTGGCGCCGCCGGTCTTTCACGAATTGGGCGCCGAGGTCATCGCCGTCGGTGCGGAACCGGACGGGCTCAACATCAACGCGGGCTGCGGCGCGACGCATCCGCAATTCCTGTCCGAGCAGGTGCGGGCGCACAAGGCGGACATCGGCATCGCGCTCGACGGCGACGGCGACCGGCTGGTGATGGCCGACCGCGACGGGCGGCTCTACGACGGCGACCAGTTGCTGTACGTGATCGCCACCGACTACCGGAGGCGGCACGTGGCCAATGGCGGCGTCGTCGGCACGTTGATGAGCAACCTGGGCTTCGAGCAGGCGCTGCTGCGCAACGGCATACCGCTGGCGCGCGCGAAAGTCGGCGACCGCTACGTGCTCGAGCAGCTGCAGGCGCAAGGGTGGTTGCTGGGCGGCGAGAACTCCGGGCACATCATCTGCCTCGACAAGCACACGACGGGGGACGCGATCGTGGCCGCGCTCGCGGTGCTGCGCGCCCTCATCGAGCAGAAGCAGTCGCTGGCGCAGATCACGGCGGCGGTGACGATGTTTCCGCAGCGCCTCATCAACGTGCCGGTGCGCCGCGGCTGGGACTGGCACGGCAGCGATGCCGTCATTCGCGCCGAGCGCGACGCCGTGACGTCGCTGGGCGATGCGGGGCGCGTGCTGCTGCGCCCGTCCGGCACCGAGCCCGTGCTCCGCGTGATGGTGGAGGCGCGCGACGCGCATCTGGCCGACTCGCATGCGCAGGCGCTGGCCGAGACCATCGCCCGCGCCGCCGGAACGCCGCTTTAGCAGGGATGCCCGCAGTACCAGCAGGATCGACCGGCGCCGTCTTCCACGCGCGTGATACGTGTGTGGCGATAGGCCCGTCGAACCGAAGGAGAAGCTTGCATGCAAGTGGCGAAGAAATTTCCCGCATCGGCAGCACCTGACGGCGATCGCCGCCGGTTGCTGCACGGCCTGGCGGCGCTGGTCGCGTCGGGGTACCTGCCGCCCGGCGTGGCGCAACCTGCACCGGCGAACGTTTCGGCCGCGACCTTCGCGGCGATGTCGCGGATGATCGCCGGCTATGCCTATGATGACAATCTCGCCGTGCGGATACTGGCCGCGCTCACGTCGGCGGTGGGCGCTGCCAAGCTGGCGCAGATCGCCACGCTCGCTGCCGTCGTCGCGCCGGGCCAGCTGGGCAACGAATTGAAGATTGCGGGGGTGGATGACGCGGCCGCGATCGTGGTGACGGCGCTTTATTGCGGTGTCGTCGAAACGACCAAGGGGCCGGTCGTCATCACCTACGACCGTGCGCTCGCGTGGCAGGCGGTGCCGTGGACGAAGCCCAACGCGGAATGCGGCGGACCGATCAACTACTGGGCGACGGTGCCGAAGACATGAGCGACGTGCTGACCGCCGACGTCGTCATCGTCGGCTCCGGCGTCGCTGGCGCGATGACCGGGTATTCGCTGGCGCGCAATGGCGTGAAAGTGCTGATCCTCGAGGCCGGCCCGCGCGTCGACCGCGCGAAGGCGGTCATGCAGTTCCGCAGTTCGCCGACGAAGGGGCCGAACTCGCCGTACCCGACGAACCCGATGGTTCCCCAGCCGGACGACGACGACATCGGCGCCTACTACGTGCAGGCGGGACCGGTGCCGTTTCGCGGACTGCAGGCGCGGGTGGTCGGCGGCACGACGTGGCACTGGGGCGGCCTGACGCTGCGCTATCGCCCGAACGATTTCGTGCTGAAGTCCAGGTTCGGCGTCGGCGTCGACTGGCCGCTCGGCTACACCGACCTCGAGCCGTGGTACGGCGAGGCGGAGGAGGAGATCGGCGTCTGCGGTCCGTCCGACTACGATTGGGGCTCGCCGCGTTCGAAGGGGTACCCGATGCCTCCGATCTCGCCGTCGTACCTCGACACGGTCATCGGCGCGGCGTGCGGCAAGGTGGGCCTGTCGATGGCGCCGTTTCCGCACGGACGCAACTCCATCGGTCGCGACAGCCGGCCGCCGTGCTGCGGCAACGCATCGTGCGTGCCGATCTGTCCGATCGGCGCCAAATACGACGCGTCGGTGCACGTCGCCAAGGCCGAGAGTGCCGGCGCGCGCGTGGAGCCGCTCGCCATCGCACACGAGATCGTCGTCGGCAGTGATCGCCACGTGACGGCGATCCGCTTCAAGCGTCCCGACGGCAGCGTGCACGAGGCGCGCGGCCGGATCTTCGTCATCGCCGCGCACACGATCGAGACGGCGAAGCTGCTGCTGATGTCGCGTCCGGAAGGTTCCGCATTTGGCGTCGCCAACAGCAGCGACCAGGTCGGCCGCAACCTGTTGACGCAGCTCGACGCCGGCATGCTCGGGCTCACGAAGGAAAGGCTCTATCCGTACCGCGCGCCGGTCGAGACATCGGGCATCCGCGAATTGCGCGACGGCGATTTCCGCGGCATGCACGGTGCGTCGGGCACCTCGCCGTCGAACGAAGGCTGGTCGCGCGCGATCGGCCCGTTCAAGCTCGCGCAGAAATTCGCGCAGCAGGGCCTGCGCGGCGCGGCGCTCGGCGCGGCGATCAGCGAGCACATGGCGCGCGAGCTCGCGATCGGACCTTCGGTGGAGATCCTGCCGGACCCGAACAACCGGGTGACGCTCGCGCACGACAGGCTCGACCCGCTTGGGCTGCCGCGGCCGCGCATCTACTTCAAGTTCGGCAAGTACGAACAGGACGGTGCGAAGGTTGCGATGGACTACGTGCGCGGCCTGATGAACGCGCTCGGTGCGACGGATGTCGAGGAAGTCGGACCCGTCACCGATGGCGCCGTGATGGGCGGCACCTGCCGGATGGGCACCGACGCGCGCACGTCGGTCGTCGACCGCAACCTGCGCACGCACGATCATCCGAATATGTACCTGGTCGGATCGGCGGCGTTCCCCACGATCACCGCGTCGCCGCCGACGCTCACGATCGCGGCGTTCGCGTTACGGGCGGGGTTACAAATCCGGACGGACCTTAACGCGACCTGACCGTCGCGGCGGTGCATCTCCGAGGGTGACCTGCGGCAACATGTCACATGTTCATCCGCGGCGTCGCGTGCCATGATCCAACGTCGGCCAAGGACCGGACCGTTGGGCATTCGCACGGCATACCAAGGGGAGAGCAACTCATGAGCACCTACCGTGCGGCGGGAATCGCCGCCGCGATCGTCGCCCTCGCGTTCCTGGCGGGCTGCACCACTGACCCCAAGCAGCCTGATCCGAAGGCTGCCTTCGTCGGCTCGGAGAAATGCGGCTCGTGCCACGTCGAGGAGTTCAAGACGTGGAAGGAGACGCTGCACGCGAAGATGATCCGCACGCCCAAGGACGGGCTCCTGAAGGACGCCGGCGATAACTGGGCGAAGGACGGCAAGGGCACTGCCGGTCCGACCAAGGGCAACATCGACGGCAAGACGGCGACGATGGCCGACGTCCAGCTGGTCGTCGGCTCGCACTGGAAGCAACGCTACCTCGTCAAGAATCCGGCGACGGGCAACCTGCAGTTCATGGACAAGCAGTGGAACGCCGTGCACAAGCAGTGGGAACCGTACGGTCAGAAGAACGACTGGGAGACTCAGTGCGCGACATGCCATGCGACCGGATATCGTCTGACGTCGTACGACCCGGCGAATCCGGCAACGCAGAAGGTCGCGATGTCCGAGCACAACACCGGCTGCGAATCCTGCCACGGCCCGGGCAGCGCGCACGCGGCCAACCTCGGCAAGCGGCCGATGTTCAACCCGGCCAAGGCGACCAAGGAGCAGAGCACGCTGGTGTGCGGCTACTGCCACGTGCGCAAGGAAAACTACAACTTCAAGACCGCGCAGAACCATGCGCGCGAGGACCAGCCGCATCCGGTGGTCGGCCAGAGCTACAAGGCCGGGCAGGACGACTGGCGAACCTGGTACCCGGACAAGATGCTGATCCCAGGCGTGCTGCCGGGCCAGCCGGTGTCGAAGAACTATCCTGACACCGACCTCAACAACGCGTTTTTCGTGGATGAGAAAGCGCAGAAGTCCGGCAGCCACGACGCGCGCAAGCACCACGAGGAGTACCAGGAGTACATCCAGTCGTCGCATTACAAGAACAACGTGCTCGCCTGCGGCGACTGCCACTCGCCCCATGCGGTGAAGGGCAAGGCCGCAATCGAGCCGATGAAGACCTGCGCCGGCTGCCACGGCAACACCTACGATCCGAACAAGATCATGCCGGGTCTTGGATCCACGGCCGCCAACCTCTTCGTCCGCTCGCACACGTTCAACAAGAACCAGGACCGGCCGAGCGGCCCGACCGCTACGGGCACGAAAGAGGGGGCGCACTACTACGCGAAGTGACGTTGCAAGTTGGCCGCTTCGCGCGGCCTTGATGGCAAGGGGCGGTCCGCGCACGGGGCCGCCCTTTGTCATTGGATGACCGATGACGCGCAGCGGTGACTGCCGCGGTCAGCGCGGGCTCGCGCAAATCGGCCGCGTATAATTTGCCGATGGTCACCGTCCTGCATGCCGCGCCGCAAGCCGCCGTGCCTGAAGCGGTGGCCGCCTGGCTTGAAACCCTCGCGCACGACTACTCGCCGGACGAACGCGCATCGTTCGCCGCTGCCGTCGATTATGCGCGACTGCACACGGGCGACGCGGCGATCGCCGACGGCGAGCCCGCGCTCGACCGCGCGCTCGGCACTGCCACTATCCTCGCCGGCTTGAAGCTCGACGCCGATACGCTGCGCGCGGCGCTGCTGCTGGGCGTGCCGGTGGCCGGCGCGTTCGACGCCGATGAGACGGAGTCGCGCTTCGGCGCCGACGTCGCGACGCTGGTCGCCGGCGTCGCGCGGATGGGCGGCATCCGCGCGGACACCGGGACCGGCGACAAGGAGCAGCGCGCGCTGCAGGCGGAGAACCTGCGCAAGATGCTGCTCGCGATGGTCGAGGACATTCGCGTCGTGCTGATCAAGCTCGCCGAGCGCACGCAGGCGCTGCGCT
>JBDTNR010000269.1:0-5266 GCA_039933655.1 Betaproteobacteria bacterium
ACTGCTGCAGCATCGGCGCCGCGCACTGGATTCACGCGATCCGCTACAACATGAACCTCACGGTGATCCTGCACGACAACCACGTGTACGGATTGACCAAGAAGCAGGCGTCGCCGACCTCGCCGATGGGCATGAAGAGCAACACGACGCCGCGCGGCGCGATCCTCGAGGCGCTCAATCCGCTGACCGTCACGCTGGGCGTCCAGAACGTGTCGTTCGTGGCGCAGGCGGTGGACTGGGTGCCGGAACTGCTCTACGACATCATCGCCAAGGCGTACCGGCATCGCGGTTTTTCGTTCGTGCGGATCATCCAGCGCTGTCCGGAGTTCCTGCCCAAGATGTTCGAGCCATGGCTGCACGACCCGGGCAAGACGCTGCTGCTCACGCACGCGAACGGCCTCACGCCATCCGCCGAAACGAGCCGTGTCTACAAGAACCAGCGCGAGCACGACCCGCTCGACATTCACAAGGCGCGTGAAATCGCCTCCTCGGAGGACCCGATCCCGGTGGGCATCCTGTACGAGAATCCGGCGGTGCCTTGCTACGAAGACCTGCGCGGCGCCGGCCAGCCGCGCACGCCGGAACGAACCCGCGCCGGACTCGACGCCGAATTCGACAAGGTCACGATCTGGCCGGATGAAGACGCCGCGCAGCAGCGCGTCGCGTAAGGTTCACCACCCATCAATCACCCCGGGCAAGCCGCAATGGACATGGCCGCGAAAGCACAGGACCAGTTGGTGTTCCACATGACGGGCAAGCGCACCGGCGACGGGTTGGCGCCGATCGACACCGGCGCGCTGCGTCCCGCGCTGATGGCCCAATACCGCGACTTGACGCGCCTGCGCTACGACTTCCCGCTGGTGCTGCCCGAACCCTCGGCCGAACCTGATTTCGTGTATTCGCTGTCGGCGATCGTCAGTGGCCTGCTGGCCGACCTGGCGCCGCGCGGGATCGAGGGCGAGCGGTTGCGCAAGCACGTGCTGCGGCTGGAACATGAACTGCGCAGGATGCTCGCGGCGGGCGATACCGGATTGCTGTCGGAAATGTGGGCAAGTGCTGTCGAACGCCTGACCGTGGATGCCGATGAGGCGACACAAAGGGTGCTCGCGCAGGCCGGCGATTCGCTGAAGGTCGACGGCGAACTGGTCGATTGCGACACGCGGTTGCCGGCGCGCCTGGTCACGCAGGCATGGCGCCATGCGCAGGCCCTGAAGGGACGCGAGTTCCGTGCCATGGTCGACGCCCTGGTGCGCAAGCTCACCGACATCCGCCGCGCTGCCTTTGCGCGATCCTTCGCGGGCCAGCAACCGGCGGCGCTCGCCGCCACGATTGGCTCCGCGCACGCCGACGTCTTCGACTTCGCCGTGATGTCGAAACTCGTGGCACGCAACGTACCGAAAGACGAGCTGCCTGCCGCGCGCCGTGCCCGCATCGAATGGGCGCTGGCGGTCTTGAGCGCGCAGCCTTTCTTCCCGGACCCGCTGCGCGCCGTGGCAGGCGTGGCGCCGTACGAGTTCGACTTCGACAACTGTGCGGCCGCTCTCGATGCCTACCGGGGGCGCCTGCCGCGAGTGGTCGAGGTGGTGAAAGCCATCGCGATCGCGGAGCTGGAGTCGGCCGGCGCATACGTCGAAGTCGACCACGATCCGTACTTCGAGCGCTACGACGAGAACGTGCTCACGGCGGATGATCTTGCGCTCTTCCCCGACTATCTCGTCAGCATTCCGCCCGATCGCAACGATGCGCCGGAAAATGCCGGGCTGATCGAAATGCTGTCCGCCGGATTGCCGGTGAAGGTGCTCGTCCAGCAGACCGATCTCCTGGAGGAGGCGTCGATCGGCACCGGACATTTCGCGTTCGGCGTACGCAGCGCGCGACTCGCGACCACGGCCATGGGTCTGGGCGGCATGTTCGTGCTGCAGGCCACTGGCGCGGACCTGTACGCGCTGCGCGAACGGGTGCGGCGCGGGTTGTCCGCCCGCGGTCCGGCGCTGTTCAGCGTCTTCGCCGGTACTCCCGCCGCATCCGGCGACCTGCCGCCCTACCTGACCGCGGCGGCGGCGAAGGAATCGCGGGCATTCCCGGCCTTCGCGTATGACGCGACGGCCGGTGACAACTGGGCGGCGCGGTTCTCGCTGGAAAGCAATCGCAATCCGGACGCCGACTGGCCGGCGGATCCGTTCGAGTATGCGGACGAGTCCCAGCAGCGCGTGACCGAGCAGGTCGCCTTCACGTTCGCCGATTTCGTGCTGTGCGACCGCCGCTATGCCGCGCACTTCGCCGTCGTTTCGCGCGAGCGCTGGAACGCCGGCATGCTGCCGGTCGCCGAATGGCTGAAGCTGCCCGAGCGCACCGCGACCGACCGTATCCCGTTCCTGTGGGCGGTGGACGCGGAGGACCGCTTGCATCGCGTCGTCGTCGACACGCGGCTGATGCAGGCCGCCCGGCGCTGCCTGCTGCTGTGGCACAGGCTGCAGGAGCACGGCGGCATCCACGACTCGCACGCCGAACGTTTGCTTGCACGCGAAAAATCCGCGTGGGAAGCGGACAAGCAGCAGGCGCTCGAATCCCTGCAGAAGGTGTCCACGGCGGCCGCAGCCGCGGTCGGCGCGACGGAGTCGGTGTCGGCTGCGCCGGCGGCAACCGCTGACGCCGAAAGCGCCGCGGCCGCCAAGCCCCCGTCCGACGAGGCCTGGATCGAAACTGCACGTTGCCCGAGCTGCAACGAATGCCAGACCATCAACGACAAGATGTTCGTCTACAACGAGAACAAGCAGGCGTACGTCAAGGACATCGACGCCGGTACCTACCGGCAGCTGGTGGAAGCCGCCGAGGTGTGCCAGGTGGCGATCATCCATCCGGGCAAGCCCCGCAATCCCAACGAGCCGGGGCTCGAAGAATTGTTACAGCGGGCGCAACCGTTCCTCTAACCGGTAGGGATGAGGCTCCCCGCGGCGCGCACGGATCGGGTGCGTGGCGAGGGTCTTTGATCATCCGACGATCACCCAGATGTGCGCTGCGGTGCAGCAGGCGACGTACCGGGCGGCATCTTGAGAAACCTTGAACGCATCAAGGTAATAGGCTGTTCTACCTCGCGTCTTTCCTCGGCGGGCGTGCTGGCGTAGCATCACTGCAGCGTAGCCTGCGCGCCGGGGTCGTCCTGCGGTTTCCCGCAGGCGTACCGCGCAAGACGGGGATCCCGACCGGGCGAACGCTGGAGGAGACTGTTTGAAGCCGACGGATATCGCGCACCCCGACTATTTCCACAAGGTCGTCGATTGCCAGTGGGCGTGCCCGGCCCACACCCCCGTTCCCGAATACATTCGCCTGATCGCCGCCGGCCACTACGACGCGGCGTATATGGTCAACTGGAAATCCAACGTCTTTCCAGGAATTCTCGGCCGCACCTGCGACCGGCCCTGCGAACCCGCTTGCCGCCGTGGCCGGGTGGAGGAGGGCGGCGACAAGAAGGGCAAGCCCGAGCCTGTTGCGATCTGCCGCTTGAAGCGCGTCGCGGCCGACTACAAGGGCGACATTCGTGCGCATCTGCCGCCGCCGGCGAAACAGAAGAACGGCAAGCGCGTCGCGCTGGTGGGCGCCGGGCCGGCCTCGCTGACGGTCGCGCGCGACCTCGCGCCGCTCGGCTACGAATGCGTCGTGTTCGACGGCGACCCGAAGGCCGGCGGCATGATGCGCACGCAGATCCCCAAGTTCCGGCTGCCCGATTCGGTGATCGACGAGGAAATGGGCTACGTCCTCGACATGGGCATCGACTTTCGCGCGGGCCAGCGCATCGACAGCATGCGCGCGCTGCTCGCCTTAGGCTGGGACGCGGTGTTCGTCGGCAGCGGCGCGCCGCGCGGTCGCGACCTCGACGTTCCGGGCCGCAGCGAGGCCGCCGCCAACATCCACATCGGCATCGACTGGCTGTCGTCGGTGTCGTTCGGCCACATCGAGAAAATCGGCAAGCGGGTCGTCGTGCTGGGCGGCGGCAACACGGCGATGGACTGCTGCCGGTCGTCGCGGCGCCTTGGCGGCGACGACGTCAAGGTCATCGTGCGCTCCGGCTTCGACGAGATGAAGGCGTCGCCGTGGGAGAAGGAAGACGCGATGCACGAGGGCATCCCGATCCTCAACTACATGGTCCCCAGGGCGTTCACCCACGACAACGGCAAGCTCACCGGCGTGACGTTCGAGAAGGTCGAGCCGCGCAAGGATGCCAATGGCCGGCGGCAGCTGGTGCCGACCGGCGAGCCCGACATCCACGTGCCCTGCGACGACGTGCTGGTCGCGATCGGGCAGGAAAATGCATTCCCGTGGATCGAGCGCGACATCGGCATCGACTTCGACGGGCACGGGATGCCGATCGTTGACAAGGTGACGATGGCCGCATCGCGTTCCAGCGTGTTCTTCGGCGGCGATGCGGCGTTCGGTCCGAAGAACATCATCTGGGCCGTCGCGCACGGGCATGCGGCGGCGATCTCCATCGATCTCCATTGCACGAGCAAGCCCCTCGGCGCGCGTCCCCCGCCGCACGTGAACCTGATGTCGCAGAAGATGGGCATCCACGAGTGGAGTTACGATAACGCGATCACGTCCGACCACCGCTTCCGCGTGCCGTTGAAGGACACCAAGCTCGCGCTGAAGAACATCAAGGTCGAGGTGGAGCTCGGCTTCGACCGCAAGGTGGCGTTCGCCGAGGCACAGCGCTGCCTGAACTGCGACGTGCAGACGGTGTTCTCGGAGCGGCTGTGCATCGAATGCGACGCCTGCGTCGACATCTGCCCGATGGACTGCATCACGTTCACCGCCAACGGCGACGAGGAGGACCTGCGCACGCGCCTGAAGGCGCCGGCTGTCAACCTTGCACAGGACCTCTACGTGTCGGGCGAACTCAAGACCGGCCGCATCATGGCGAAGGACGAGGATGTCTGCCTGCACTGCGGGCTGTGCGCGGAACGCTGCCCGACCGGCGCCTGGGACATGCAGAAATTCCTGCTCGAGTCGGCGCAGGCCGATGACCGCTGCCACGCGCATCACGCGCGGGCGACCGCTTATCCCGCGGCCGCCGACTGAAGGCTGAACGCCATGGACTCGAACACGCGCGTCAACGATTTCGTCGTCAAGTTCGCCAACGTCAACGGCTCGGGGTCGGCCTCCGCCAACGGACTGTTCGCACGGGCGATCCTCCGCATGGGCGTGCCGGTGGCTGCGCGCAACATTTTTCCGTCGAACATCCAGGGCCTGCCGACGTGGTACGAGGTGC
>JBDTNR010000270.1:0-5251 GCA_039933655.1 Betaproteobacteria bacterium
GTCGGCGAGCGCCAGGCCGGCGGCGCCGAGCGCGGGCTGCGCGACGCGAGTGTCGGTGAGCGCGACGCGCTGCGCTTCGGCCTCCTCGGGCGTCCACGCGGTGGGAGGAAACATCAACGGCTTCCAGCGCGCGCCCAGTTCGAGGTAGCGCTGCAGCCAGGGAAACGCGATGAACAGGTCGCCCTGCATGCCGACCCGCTGCGACCCCTGCCCCGGGAACAGGAATGCGATCTTCGGGGCGGCATCGCCGCCCGCCGTCGCGGACGCGACGAACACGCCGGACGCATGCGCCGTCCATTCGCGAGTAAGGGAAATCTTGTGGCGCAGGTCGGCCATCGTGCTCGCGACGATGGCAGCCTGCACGGGGCCGGTCTGTCGCGCCACGGAAGCCGCGATGTTGCGCAGCGGCCGCTCGCCCGCCCCCAGCACCTGCTCGAGTTCGTCGAGCCGCGCGCCTGCTTCGGTGCGATCGCGGCCACGGATGAGGAAGAGTTCAGCGGGCCAGGCGGCCACGCCCGCGTCCGCGTGTTCGAGTTCGTGCTCGGCCAGCACGACGTGGAAGTTGGTGCCGCCGAAGCCGAACGCGCTGACGCCCGCGAGGCGTCCGCGGGTCGCCCACGGGCGCGCCGTGCTTGCGAAATGAAACGGGCTGCCCGTGCTCCAGCCCGGATTCGGGCGCGTGATGTTGAGCGTCGGCGGGAGTACGCGGTGATACAGCGACATCGCCGTCTTGACGACGCCGGCGAGCCCCGCTGCGCACTTCGTGTGGCCGATCTGCGACTTGATGGACCCGAGCGCGATGCTGCCGGACGCGGCGCCCGCGCCGCCGAAGAAGTTATTCAGCGTCTCGAGTTCGGTGCGGTCGCCCACGACGGTGCCGGTGCCATGCGCCTCGACCAGGCCCACTTCGTCCGCGCGCACGCCCGCCTGTTCGTAGGCGCGCGCCAGCGTGCGCGTCTGCCCCTGCGTCCGCGGCGCCGTCAGCCCGAGGCTCTTGCCGTCGCTGCCGGACCCCACGCCCTTGACCACCGCGTAGATGCGATCGCCGTCGCGCTGCGCGTCGGCGAGCCGCTTCAACACGACCGCGACGACGCCCTCGCCCAGCGCGATGCCATCCGCGGACGCGTCGAACGTGCGGCACTGGCCCGTGGGCGACAGCGCATGCACGCTCGCGAACACGAGGTAGTCGCCGATGCTGTTGTGCAGGTCGGCACCGCCGCAGATCACCATGTTGCTCGTGCCGGCAACGAGCTCCTTGCAGGCGAGGTCGACCGCCGCGAGCGACGACGCGCACGCGGCGTCGACCGTGTAGTTCGCCCCGCCCAGGTCGAGTCGATTCGCGACGCGACCGGCGATGACATTGGCGAGGATGCCCGGAAAGGAATCTTCCGTCAGCGTCGGCAGCACGGCGGCGAGTTCCGGCGGCAGCGCGCCGATGTAACTGCGCCACATCGAGCGGAAGCCGTAGGCGGCCGACAGGTCGGTCCCGGATTCGGCGCCGAAGATCACCGACGTCCTCTCGCGGTCGAACTCGCGGTCGAGGTATCCGGCATCCTGCAGCGCCTTCCGGCTGACCTCGAGTGCCAGCAGCTGCATCGGCTCGATGGCGGCGAGCGAGTTGGGCGGAATGCCGTACGTCAGCGGATCGAACGGATACGGATCGAGGAAGCCGCCCCATTTCGACGGCGTCATTTCGCCGTTCATCGAATTCGGATCGTAAAACGTCTCGGCGCGCCAGCGTTCGGCGGGGACTTCGCCGATGCTGTTGACGCCGTTGACGATGTTGCCCCAGAAGGCGGCGAGATCAGGTGCGCCGGGCATGATGGTCGCCATGCCGATGATCGCGACGTCCGCCGCGCGCGGCATGATGACGCCGCTTGGCATTGCCGGTAGCGCGGCGAGGTAGCGCACCGCACCGGCGGCGACATCGTCATGCAGATCGGCGACGCTCATCACCTTGTCGTGCAGCGCGGCGACCTGCCCGAGCATCACCATGCCTTCGCGGCGCTGCGTGGGCGCGTCGACTGTCACCAGTTTGTCGCCGTCGCGCTGCAGACCCTTGGCCGCGATGCGCAGGCGACCGAGGTTCAGTTCCTCGAGTCGCTGCCAGACTTCGTGCGCCGGCAGGCCTTCGCCCGCCAGTCGCTCGCGCTCCGCGCGAAACATCCGCACGTAATCGGTATCCGCGCAACGCGTGGAATGGCCGGGCGCCGTCTCGAGCAGCACCGTCTGCGTACATTCGATCGCCGCCTGCTGGAAACCGGGCTGGATGGCGCCGCATGCCACGGCTTCCTGCGTAAAGAGGTAGGCGGTGCCCATCAGCACGCCGATCTTCGTGCCGCGTTCGGCGAGTGGGGCCGACATCGCCGCGACCATCGCCGCGGAACGCGCGTCGTGAATGCCGCCGGCGAACACGACCTCGAGTTCCTCCGGCGCCGGATGCGCGAGCAACCGCTCGATCTGCGCTTCCCACAGCGCGAAACTTGTACGCGGGCCCACGTGGCCGCCGCACTCGGAGCCTTCGAATACGAAGCGCCGCGCGCCCTGCTTCAGGAAGAGGTCGAGAAGGCCCGGCGATGGCGTATGCAGAAACGTCGCGATGCCGAGTTCCTCGAGAGGCTTCGCCTGCGCGGGCCGGCCGCCGGCGATGAGCGCGACGGGGGGCTTCCACCGCCGGACCACTTCGAGTTGCTCCTCGCGCAATTCCGCGGGCACGAAGCCCAGCACCCCGACGCCCCACATCTTGCCGGCGAGGCGCGCAGCGGTCTCCGCGAGCAGCGCCTCGACTTCCGGACCGCGCATCAGCGCGAGCGCCAGGAACGGCAAGCCACCGGCCGCGGCCACCGCCTCGGCGAACTGCGCGCGATCGCTCACGCGCGTCATCGGTCCCTGGAACAGCGGATAGCGAATGTGAAGATCTCGCGCAAGGGGCGAATTCTCCGCCAGCGCCCGCTGGCGGCGCGCGAGCGCGACGTCGTGGTCGATAGCGGCGACGATGCCGCGGACGATGCCCCCCACCGTGCGGAAGCGCTCGGCGAGCGACTTGGCGAACGCCGCATCCTGTCCGGCCGCCAGCAACTGCGTACGCAGGTTGCAGCCGAGTTGCGCATGTGCGGCGCCGGCGGCCGCAATGTCGCGCACCGGCAAATCCGGACGCGTGAACACGCGATGCCCGTCGATCAGCACGGTTTCGCTGCCGTCCATCGCGGCCACCGCCTGGCGGACTTCCGCCGGCAGCGTCGCTTCGCGCGCCAGCGCCACCTGCGCGTCGAGCACCACGCCGGCGGCGCCGCCGGCGACACAGGCGCTCGCCGTATGCAATCCCACGCCACCCTGCACCCACACGGGGAGCGGCACGGCATCCACCAGCGCTTGCAGCAGGACGAACGACGTCGCATCGCCGACCCGCCCGCCGCATTCGTTGCCTTTCGCGATGAGGCCCGCGGCCCCCGCCGCGTACGCCGCCTGCGCTTCGGCGAGCGACGTCACCTGCACGAGCACACGCAAGCCACGCCACGGCGCGAGCGCGACGCCGGCGTCGACGACGACCGTACCGACGCTCGGCGGCAGCGATGCCGCTTCGCAGGTGACGCCCGAAGGCACCCGGACGCCGAGGGTGGCTTCCGGTTCGCCGGCGAGTCGGGCCAGGGCGCTGCGCGCCGCTCCGGGATCCCGCCCGAGGTCGAGCACGCCTAGCGCCCCGGCGCGGCTCGCGGCCACGACCAGGGCGGCGTCCGGGTGCTCGAACGGGCTTACGACGATGATCCGGCCCAACGGCTGCGACATACGGTTCCTCGCGATATGAATGGCTGTGCACATTTCAAAGCAGTTACCGTTCCCGCTGGCACGGCCCCCGATATGCACCTGCGATACTTTACAGAAACTAGCAGCGTTCGCGCACTCCTCCAAGCGAATTTCCAGTTGCTAAACAATGCATTTGTCGTTAACAGAACACAGCGAGCACGCACTTTCGCGTGGGCTTTAGGACATTGTCATATTTTGGACCACCATGGCTATTCGTGACGGAGCGCGCGCGCCGCACGACGGGTTCGCCGTCGCAGCAATGATCGCGTTATGCGCGCGGTGGGAACTCCAGCAGGTGGCGATCAAGTTCGCCGCGCCGGATGTCTCGCTCGTCAGGCAGGGCGCGCTGCGCTCCACATGCGCGGCGGCGCCCGATGCCTTCGGCCACCTGCTGCCAGGCGTTCGCCTCACGCTGGGCTCCTGGTCGTCGCCGCGCTCGTCGGCGCTGGAATTGCTCTTCGTCAACGCGCTCGAGTGGGCGCGCCATGCTCAAGCATAGCGGACTGAGATGATCTCGTAGCTGCGCACGCCGCCGGGCGCCTGTACGTCGGCGGTGTCGCCTTCGCCCTTGCCAATCAGCGCCCGCGCGATCGGCGAGTTCACCGAGATCTTGCCGTGCTTGATGTCGGCTTCGTCGTCGCCGACGATCTGGTAGGTCACGCACTCGCCGCTGCCGCCGTCCTCCAGTTCCACCGTCGCACCGAACACGACGTGTTCGACGTCGAGCACCGACGGATCGATGACCTGCGCATGGGCGAGCTCGGCCTCGACCTCGGCGATGCGGCCCTCGATGAAGCCCTGTCGCTCCTTCGCCGCGTCGTAATCGGCGTTCTCGGACAGGTCGCCATGCGAACGCGCCTCGGCGATCGCCTGGATGACGGAAGGTCGCTCGACGGTCTTCAGCCGGTGCAGTTCGACCTTCAAGCGCTGCGCGCCTTCGACGGTCATCGGTACTTTGCTCATCGGGCAGGAACCTTTTGCAAAGAGGCACGGAGGCGCAGGGAAAACACACGCGCCAGACGGATGTTGCCGGTGGCTCGGCGCCTCATGTGAGTATCGTTTTACTTCAGCCGCAGATGCAGCGCCTGGATCGCGTAGGGCGTCAGTCCGCGCATCTCGCGCATGCCGATCACCGCTGCCCGCGCACCGGCGATCGTCGTGTACGTCGGCACCTGATCGACGAGGGCCGCGCGACGGATCTGGTAACTGTCGTGGATCGCCGCGCGTTTTTCCTCGACCGTGTTCACGACCAGCGCGATCTCGTCGTTCTTCAGCATGTCGACGATGTGCGGCCGCCCCTCGGCGACCTTGTTGACGGTGGCCACCTTCACGCCGGCGGCGGTCAGCGCCGCCGCGGTGCCGCGCGTGGCCACGAGATCGAACCCCAGTTCTACCAGCATCTTCGCCGTGTCCACCGCCCGCGGCTTGTCGCTGTTCTTGACGCTGA
>JBDTNR010000271.1:0-5236 GCA_039933655.1 Betaproteobacteria bacterium
GCCCACGCGAGCGGCCACTACTGCGCCAATTGCGGGCAGGAAACACGCGTCGCACTACCGACGTTCGGCACGTTCATGCGCGAGGCCGCGGGCCGCTACGTGGCGCTCGACGGCCGCATGTGGCGCACATTGTGGGGGCTGGTCGCGCGCCCGGGGTTCCTCACCCGCGAGTATCTGCAAGGGCGCCGCCGCCGTTACATCCGGCCGGCCCGGCTCTTCCTCGTCCTCTACCTGCTGCTGTTCGCGCTGATCGGCTTCATCCAGAGCCCAAGCGATCTCGCGCAGCAGGTCGTGTTCGTGAACTCGGACGAAGTCGTCGGCGCGAAGGACAAGGCCGGTGTCGATGCGGGCAACGCGGGCGTGCCGCCGGCCGCCGATGCCGCGGGTGCCCGAGCGCGCGCGGGCTCGCAGGCGGCCGACAAGGCGAAGGTCGTCATGGACTCCGAGACCGACACGCTGCTCGGCCTCGACGACAACCTGGACCTCACGTTCCGTGTCAACGGCATGGACCTCGCGCTGCCGGAGCAGCTGCGCAAGCGCTACGATCAATTCAAGAAGCTGCCCAGGGAAGAGCAGGCGGAGCAGCTGTACGCTGGCGTGCTGCGCTACGGAACCTACGCGATGGTCGCGCTGCTGCCGGCGTTCGCGCTGCTGCTGAAGCTCGCGTACCTTGGTCGCGGAAGTCGCTATCCGGGCCGGCCGCAGCGATATGCGGAGCACCTGGTCTACAGCGCGCACCTGCATGCGTTCGCCGCGCTGATGCTGATCGTGCTGGTGGTGCTGCCGTTTGGGCCGGTCAAGGCCGCCGTCGCGTTCTGGATCGTGTATTACGTGTTTCGTGCCCGGCAGGCCGTCTACCGCGGCCCGTGGTGGGCGGGCCTGCTGCGTGGAATGGTGATCTTCATCGTCTATGCGACGCTGATCGGGTTCGCGGTACTGGGATTGCTCGCCACCGCGGTGATGCTGCGGTGATCGTGATTGGGGTCAGAGCCTTCGGGCCTTCGGGGTCAGAGCTGTAATCATCGGCCGGTACGACACAGGCAAATCCGATGGTGAAGCGAGCCGATGATTACAGCTCTGACCCCGAAGGCTGATGCTTATCATGCAGGTGGCGGCGGGCCGCACGCAGCTACCGCCTCGACCTTGAACCGCGCGAGCCGCGCTTCGAGCCGCGACCGCCGTTTTTCGGTGCCGGCGATCGCCGAGTCGTAGCGTGCACACACGCTGCGCGACGCGCAGGTTTCGCGGGCGTGCCTGTCGCGGGCAATGTTGTCGGCAGCGGCGGTCAGCGATTTCTGTTCGCGCTCGATCTTCCGCTTCGCGGACTCGCACGACTTGGTGGTGCCCGGCGCATCCTGCGCAAGCGCGGATCCCGCGACGAGCGCCGCCGCGAGGAGCGCGACGACCGCGCGGCGACGCGCCGACGCCTGCGGCATCGCGCAGCTACGATGCGCGGTCGGAGTGCGAGGACCACGCGACCGCGCGTCGGTCATTTTTTCTCGTATTTCGCGATGAGGTCGCGCGCGGACTTGAGCAGCATCGCGCCGTCGTTGCCCTTGGCGGACACGTCCTTCACCCACTCGTCGGCGAGGTTCGCCGTTGCCTTCTGCCAGTTGTCGAGTTCCGCGGCGGGGATCACGTAGAACGTGTTGCCGCGGTCGACCGCCAGCTTGCGCGCGGGTGGCGCCGACGCATCCCATTGCGTGCCCATCGCCTTCGACAGCGACGCACCGGAGTTGGCGTCGATGACCTTTTTCAGATCGGGCGACAGGCTGTCGTACTTCGCCTGGTTCATCGCGAGTATGAACACCGCCGTGTAGAGCGCGCGCGACTTGGGATCGGTTTCGCTCTCGTATTTGGTGAGTTCGTGCGCCTTGATCGACGGAATCACTTCCCACGGCAGCAGGTAGCCGTCCACGACGCCCTTGCTGATGGCCTCGGACAGCGCCGGCAGCGGCATCGCGACCGGCGCGGCGCCGAGCGCGGCCAGCATCTTGTTGGTCTGCCGCGTCGGTGCGCGCATCCGCAGGCCCTTGAAGTCGGCCATGACCTTGACCTGCTTCGGGTTGGTGTGGATGTAGCCGTTGTCGTGCACATTCACCGCGAGCGCCTTGATGCCCGGGAATTCCTTGTGGCCGTACTGCGTGTAGTAGTCCCACGCCGCCTGGCTCGTCGCTTCGGCGCTGCTCGACATGAACGGCAGTTCGAAGACCTCCATCATCGGAAACCGGCCGGCCGTGTAGCCCGGCAGCGTCCAGATGATGTCGACGACACCGTCCTTCGCCTGGTCGATGAGGTTCTGCGGCGTGCCGCCCAGCTGCATCGCCGGGTAGATCTGGCACTTCATCTTGTTTCCGGAATCGCGGGCGATCTTGTCGCACCACGGCGTGAGGATCGTCGACGGCGGCATCGCGCCCGGCGGCCAGAAGTGGTGGACCTTCAGCACGACCTCCTGCGCGAAGGTGGGGGTGACGAAAGCCGCGGAAGCGGCGACCGCGGCGAGCTTGGCAATGATGCGCATGGGGATCCTCCGGTGGGTATGCGGCGCTCAGGGAATCGCGGCGCCCGCTTGACTGACGGCAACGGCACCGAGTTTAGCAAAGCCATACTGCGCGGGTGCAGTGTTGCGCCGGGGGGGGGCGGCCCGGTTAAGCCAATACTTGAGTGATTTGATCGGAAATGGCAAAATGATCGCCATGTTTGCCCGACTCCGCGAAGACATCGCCGTCGTTTTCGACCGCGATCCCGCCGCCCGCAGCAAGTGGGAGGTGCTGACGTGTTATCCGGGCCTGCACGCGCTGGTGTGGCACCGGTCGGCCACGCACCCGCTGTGGCGGATGGGCTTTCGCTGGCTGGCGCGCTGGCTCTCACATTTTTCGCGCTTCCTGACCGGCATCGAGATCCACCCGGGCGCGACGATCGGCCGCCGCGTGTTCATCGACCACGGCATGGGCGTGGTGATCGGCGAGACGGCCGAGATCGGCGACGACTGCACGCTCTATCACGGCGTCACGCTGGGCGGCACGTCGTGGAACAAGGGCAAGCGCCACCCGACGCTGGCGCGGGGCGTCGTCATCGGCGCGGGCGCCAAGGTGCTCGGGCCGATCCTCATCGGCGACGGCGCGAAGATCGGCTCCAATGCCGTCGTCGTCCGCGACGTGCCTCCGGGCGCCACCGCCGTGGGCATCCCGGCGCGGATCGTGACGGAGGTCGACCAGCAACGGCGCGAAAGCCAGGCGGCCAAGCTCGGGTTCTCCGCCTATGCGATCGCCGCCGACATGAACGACCCGATGGTGCAGGCGATCCACCAGCTGCTCGACCACGCCGCCTTCACGGAGGAGCGCATCACCAAGCTGGTGGCCCAGCTGCAGCGCGACGGGCACGACTGCAGCGACGCCAAGGCGACGGCAGAGCGCTTCGACCCGGAACAGATCAGCAAGATGCTCGAGTGAACTTCCTCTCCGTTTAGTTGACTAAAACGTTCGGGTATAGGATAATCGTTTGTCCTGGACAATTTGTCCGCAAACGCGAAGCGCGCGTACGGCGTGCCCATCGTTCAGGGCGACATCCGAAAGGACCACAACATGCGCTTGACCACCAAGGGACGCTTCGCCGTGACGGCGATGATCGACGTCGCGATGCACGGCGGCGGAGGGCCGGTGACGCTGGCCGCCGTTTCGGCGCGGCAACGGATTTCGCTGTCGTATCTCGAGCAGTTGTTCGGCAAGCTGCGCCGGTCCGGGCTGGTCGATAGCGTTCGTGGCCCGGGCGGCGGCTACAACCTCGCGAAGGCACCGGACCAGGTGTCGGTGGCCGAAATCATCACGGCCGTCGACGAGCCGATCGACGCGACGCAGTGTGGCGGCCGCGAGAATTGCCACGACGATCGCCGCTGCATGACGCACGACCTGTGGGCGGGCTTGAACGACCACATCTTCTCGTTCCTGTCCGGCGTAACACTCGCACACCTCGTGCAACAGCAGCAGCAGAAGGCCGACGTCGCCGTAATGAAGGACCATCGGCAGCCCCCCGGCGGATCGACGGCGCCCAAGGTGCCGGTGAGCGAGACCGTCTGACCCTTCGTCCCGACTGCGAACAATCATGAAGCTGCCCATCTATCTCGATTACTCCGCGACCACGCCAGTCGATCCGCGCGTGGCGCAGAAGATGATCACGTACCTGACCGACGAGTTCGGCAATCCCGCGTCGCGGTCGCACTCGTTCGGCTGGACCGCCGAGGCCGCCGTCGAGGAGGCGCGCGAGCAGGTCGCGGCGCTGGTCAATTGCGACTCGAAGGAACTCGTGTGGACGTCGGGTGCGACGGAATCGATCAACCTCGCGCTGAAGGGCGCGGCACACTTCTACAAGGACAAGGGCAAGCACCTCGTCACCGTCCGCACCGAGCACAAGGCCACGCTCGACACCATGCGCGAGCTCGAGCGCGAGGGCTACGAGGTGACGTACCTCGACGTCGAGGACGACGGGCTCGTCGACCTCGAGAAGTTCAAGGCCGCTCTGCGGCCGGACACGATTGTCGCGTCGGTGATGTACGTCAACAACGAGATTGGCGTCATCCAGGACATCCCGGCGATGGGCGAGATCTGCCGCGCGCGCGGCATCATATTTCACGTCGACGCCGCGCAGGCGACGGGCAAGATCCCGGTGGACCTGGCCCGGCTCAAGGTTGACCTGATGTCGTTCTCCGCCCACAAGACGTACGGTCCCAAGGGAATCGGCGCGCTGTTCGTCCGTCGCAAGCCTCGCGTGCGCATCGAAGCCCAGATGCACGGCGGTGGCCACGAGCGCGGCATGCGCTCGGGCACGCTGCCGACGCACCAGATCGTAGGCATGGGCGAGGCGTTTCGCATCGCACGTGCGGAAATGGCCACCGAGAACGAACGCATCCGCATGCTGCGCGACCGGTTGTGGAAGGGCCTCTGTGCAATCGAAGAGGTTTACGTCAACGGCGACATGGACCAGCGCGTCCCGCACAACCTGAACGCGAGCTTCAATTTCGTCGAGGGCGAATCGCTGATCATGGCGATCAAGGATATCGCGGTGTCGTCGGGCTCCGCTTGCACGTCGGCGTCGCTCGAGCCGTCGTATGTGCTGCGCGCGCTCGGACGCAGCGACGAGCTTGCGCACAGCTCGATCCGCTTCACGATAGGACGGTTCACGACCGAGGCCGACGTCGACTACACGATCGACCTGCTGAAGCGCAAGGTTGGAAAATTGC
>JBDTNR010000272.1:0-5230 GCA_039933655.1 Betaproteobacteria bacterium
GCGCACCAGGTCGTCTACGTGAAGGACGACACGTCGTTCAACGAGTCGTTCGCCGCCACCGTCGAGGAGATCGGCGTGCAGCGGTGGCTGCGCGCCCACGGCGATGCGCAGAATGATGCGCAATACGTGCGCGCGCAGCGGCTGCGCGGCGTGTTCCGCGATCTGATCCGCGACGCGCGCGTGCGGCTGGCGGCCGTTTACGCGACCGACTCGCCGGACGCCGTCAAGCACGAGCAGAAGGCCGCTGCGTTCGCCGCGATGCGCGAGGGCTACGAACGCGCGAAGGCCGGCGAGCCGGGTCTCGCCGGATACGACCGCTGGTTCGCCGGCCACTTGAATGCCGGCCCGAACAACGCGAGCGTCGCGTCGGTCGCGCTGTATACCGGCCAGGTGCCCGCATTCAAGGCGCTGTTCGCCGACGCCGACTTCGACCTGCCGCGGTTCTACCGTCGCGTGCAGGTCATCGGGGCGCTGGGCAAGTCGGAGCGCGACGACCTGCTGGCCCGCAGCGCCGCGCACAACGCCCACGTCGCCGGTCCCTGAATTTTGTAAGTCGTTGAAAGCGTTGGTGATTGTGAGAGCGGTCCCGCAAGCGTTGGCGCCGCGACAGCCTTGCCAGGCTAACTCCTTGATCGGCAATGCGAATCCGGCTACAATCGCGGGTTCCCTTGCCTCACCCGCCGCAGACGGGGAGGCCGCCGACGGCCCGGATTGAAAACGCGAGTACGACGCAAGTACGCGGGCTGTCACTTAATTCTGACCGAAAGGAGTGCTCTGCATATGCGTCATTACGAAGTTGTATTCATCGTGCACCCGGATCAAAGCGAGCAGGTGCCCGCGATGGTCGAGCGGTACCGAACGATGATCACGGGCCGCAAGGGCCTCATCCATCGTCTCGAGGACTGGGGTCGCCGCCAGCTGGCCTATCCGATCCAGAAGGTGCACAAGGCCCATTACCTCCTGATGAACATCGAGTGCGACAAGGAAACGCTGGCCGAACTCGAGCACGCATTCAAGTTCAACGACGCCGTGCTGCGCCACCTGATCGTCTCCACGACGGAAGCGAAAGTCGCCCCGTCGCCGATGATGAAGGAAGAGAAGGCGCGCTCGCTGACAGGTCGCGACGCCCCCCGGGATGCCGAAGCGCCGCGCGCGCCGGAAGCGGCTGCCGTTGCCGCAGCACCGGCACCGGCCGCGGCAGCTCCGGCGGCGTAAACAGGCGAGACAGGACATCACAGCCGACGCGCCGGGCATCAACCGGCTCACGCTCGACGCCACGCTCACGCAACGCGGCGACCTTCGCTACACGCCCGCCGGCATTCCGGCGATCGACTGCACGCTGACTCACCAGTCCGTACAGGCCGAGGCAGGCGGCGAACGCAAGGTCGAATGCGAAGTGTTCGCCGTGGGGTTCGCCGACGTGGCCAGGCAACTTGCCCGGGTGCCGATCGGTGGCGACCTGCGCTGCGAAGGGTTTCTCGCGCGCCGCTACCGGACCGGCATCACCGTCGCGCTGCACATCACGCATATCGCATAGCGAACGAAAGGAAACACCATGCCCCGCCCGATCGGAAGAGGTAAAGGTAAAGGCAAGAAGGATCTGAAGAAACGCGACCGCGGCAACGCGCTGTTCAAGCGCCGCAAGTTCTGCCGCTTCACCGCGGAGAAGGTCACGGAGATCGACTACAAGGACATCGACGTCCTGAAGGACTTCGTGCAGGAAAACGGCAAGATCATGCCGGCGCGCGTCACGGGGACCAAGGCCCGCTATCAGCGCCAGCTGTCCACGGCGATCAAGCGCGCGCAATTCCTCGCGCTGCTGCCGTTCACCGACCGGCACTAGGGAGAGCGGACCATGCAAATCATCTTGCTCGAAAAAATCGTCAACGTCGGCAACCTGGGCGATGTCGTCAAGGTCAAGAACGGCTACGCGCGCAACTTCCTGATCCCGCAAGGCAAGGCCAAGCGGGCGACCGCCGACAACCTGAAGCTGATCGAGGCCCAGCGCGCCGAACTCGAGGCCGCAGCGGGCGCCAAGCTCACCGCCGCCCAGGGTCTGGCCGACAAGCTCGAGGGCCTGGTCGTCAAGATCACGCAGAAGTCCGGCGTGGACGGGCGCCTGTTCGGATCGGTCACCAACGTGGACATCGTCGATGCGCTCAAGGGCCACGGCATCGACGTCGAAAAGGCAATGATCCGGATGCCGGAAGGCCCGCTGAAGCACACGGGCGAGTTTCCGCTGGCGGTCGCGCCGCATACCGATGTTGTGGGGCACGACACGGCGCAGGGCTGACGCAACACCACAGTCCGATCGTTGCACAGTCGTGCAGGAGGGGCCGCGCGGCACTTGGCGCGGCCCTTCGCATTTGCGGTCGCCGGGTGCGCGCCGACAGTCGGTCTGTCTGCCCGCACGCGCGGCGCGAAAGAAGTTGGAGCGCACAGCGGCATCCCATTACAATCTGCGGACGTCGCGCCGCGCGCGGCCCCTCGGCAGTATCCTGCTCGCCGAACAGACCGGAACCCGACCGTGAATTTCGTGACCCGACATGCCTTGCGCTTTCTTGCCGCGACGATACTGACGGGCATCCTTGCCGCGTCCGCCTCTGCCGCCACCTATTACGCCCGCGTCACGGGGGCGCCGAGCACGATCGCCTGCACGGACACCAACTTCACCTTCGGCACGGGCGCCACGCTGGCGTGGAGCTTCGCCTCCGTATCGTCGGTGTCGGATATCACCCTCAGGATCAACGGCGCCGTCGTCGGCACCGGCAGCGGCGCGCTGGGCGCGGTCACCAGTTCGACCTCGGGCACCATCGACCTGCAGGTGGTGGCGGCGAACACCGTCGCCCCGTATCCGTCAACGCCGTATCCGTACTCGGTGAACTATGCGCTCGAGCCGCAGGATCCCGATACGGATGGCGTTTCGGTGTCCTTCACCTGCACGTCCACCGGCGGCACGGGATTCAGCGTGGCGGTCATTCCGGCGAAGCTGCCGGCCTTCGTGACCACGCCGGGGACGGTCTCGTTCCCGGCCACCAACGTGGGCGCGACGTCTGCGCCCGTCAACGTGGCGGTCACCAATTCCGGCACGGCCGACGCCACCGGCGTGACATTCGGCAACAACAATCCCTTCGATTTCGGCATCACCGGCAATACCTGCGGGACGACGATCGCGAAGGGCGCGTCGTGCGTG
Organism: Betaproteobacteria bacterium; assembly: GCA_039933655.1. GTDB lineage: Bacteria > Pseudomonadota > Gammaproteobacteria > Burkholderiales > Casimicrobiaceae > VBCG01. The sequence goes on from JBDTNR010000272.1 coordinate 3,194, forward strand.
TTGACGCTCGTGTTCAAGCCATCGGCCGGGGGCACACGCCTCGGCAACGTGTCGATCACCCCGGCGGTGGGCCCCAGCGGCAAGGTCAATGTCAACGGCACGGGCCTCACGCAGTTGCAGATGCAGGCCAACGTCAGCCTCGGCATGCAGAACGTCGGCACGACCAGCGCGCCGACCAACGTGACCGTCACCAACTCCAGCGGCACGGCCGTCACCGTATCGAGCGTGACCAGCAGCAATGCCGCCGAGTTTCCGGTGACGACGAACTGCGCGACCGTCGCGGCCGGCGCCACCTGTGCGATCACGGTCTCGTTCAAGCCGACGGCCGCCAACGCCCGCACGTCAACGATCACCGTCACCAGCGACGGGATCGGCAGCCCGCAGACCATCAACGCCAGCGGCACCGGCGTCGCCGCGAACACGCCGGGCCAGTTGACGATGGCCAACACATTGACGTTCGCGACGCAGACAGTCGGCACGACGAGTGCGCCGAGCAATATCGTCGTCACCAACACCGGCGGTGTCGCCGTCGCGGTCTCGGGCATTGTCAGTAGCGTACCGGGCGAGTTCGCCGTGTCGAGCACCGGCTGCACGACGGTCAGCGCCGGCGCGACATGCACGATCAGCGTCACCTTCGCACCCGCCGCCGCCGGCGCCCGCGCGGCGGCGATTACCGTCACCAGCAACGGCGTCGGCAGTCCCCAGGTCATCAACGCGTCCGGCACCGGCACGATGACGCCGACGCCGGGTGTATTGACGATGGCGCCGACGGTTTCGTTCGGCACGCAGGCGGTGGGGACGACGAGCGCGGCCACCAACGTCAGCGTGACCAATACGGGAGGTAGCGCGGTCACGGTCGCGAGTGTCGCCAGCAGCGCACCCGCCGAGTTCGCCGTGTCGAGCCCGGGGTGCGCCACGCTCGCGCCGGGCGCGAGCTGCGCGATCGCCGTCACGTTCGCACCGGCCGCCGCCGGCGCGCGCACCGCGACGATTACCGTCGCCAGCAATGGCGCGGGAAGTCCGCAGACGATCGCGGCGAGCGGCACCGGATCCGCCGCCGGGGGGACGGGCCAGCTGGCAATTCAGGATTCCGTGGCTTTCGGAAGCGTCGTGCTCGGCACCTCCAGCCCGGCGACGGTGGTGTCGGCCACCAACATCGGTAGCGCGCCGGTACAGGTGGCGAGCATCGTCAGCAGCAACCCCGCGGAATTCGCGGTCTCGGCGTCGACGTGCGGCGTTGTCAATCCCGGCGCCGCGTGCTCGTTCAATCTGACCTTCACGCCCGCGTCCGCCAGCGACCGCACGGCGGCGATCACCGTCACCAGCGATGGAGTGGGCAGCCCGCAGGTGGTGGTCGCGACCGGCAAGGGTTCGACGACGCCGCCGCCGCCTCCGGCCACGGTGGAGCTGATCGAGTACCACCATGCCGAGTGGGATCACTATTTCATGACCGGCATTCCGGACGAGATCACGAAGCTCGACAACGGGACGTTCGTCGGCTGGGCACGCACCGGGTACAAGTTCAAGTCGTATCCGCTGGGCACGGCCGCGAGCAACGTCGTCTGCCGGTTCTTCAGCACGTCGTTCGCGCCGCGCAGCTCGCATTTCTACACGCCGTTCGGTGGCGAGTGCGCGATTGTGAAGCTGAATCCGGACTGGTCGTTCGAAGGCGAAGTGTTCAACATCCCGGTCCCCGATGTCGAAGGCGCCTGCGCCACGGGCACGGTGCCGGTCTATCGCCTGTACAACGACGGCCAGGGCGCGGCGCCGAACCATCGCTACACGACGGACCTCGCCGTGCGTACGCAGATGATGGCCACCGGCTGGGTGCCGGAGGGCTACGGACCGCTGGGCGTGATCATGTGCGCACCCATCTAGGGCGCGATGGCGTTACGGTGGGAAGGCATGTTGGGAGCCGCCGCGTAAACGGCGGAGGTTCCCCGCGGAACTCGCGCCTACCGGCAACCGTCGGCGCCAAGTAAAATGGTTCGTCAGTAAAAACTGTGGGCGAGCTTAGGCTCGGGTAGTTTGCCAAGC
>JBDTNR010000273.1:0-5212 GCA_039933655.1 Betaproteobacteria bacterium
GTCAGGATTGGGATTCGCGGTAGGACAGGAACCGCTGTCCGCGATGTTCGCAACCTTCGGTACGCATATTCTGGCTACCGACCTCAGCACGGCGGAAGCGCAGGCGAGCGGCTGGGTCGACACCGCGCAGCATGCACAGGGTTACGAGGCAATCAATGCGCGCGGGATCTGCGGGGACGCGCAGTTGCGCCGCCTAGTGGAATTCAGGTTTGCGAACATGAACGACATCAACCCGGAGTTTGACGGGGGATTCGATTTTGTCTGGTCGTCGTGCGCGCTCGAACACCTTGGCTCGCTGGACGACGGCAAGCGGTTTATTTACCAAGCGATGAACTGCCTGAAGCCTGGCGGGGTCGCCGTTCACACGACAGAATTCAACGTCGGATCGAACGACTCGACCATCGAATCCGGCGACACTGTACTGTTTCGCCGCCGAGACATCGAGGAGGTCGTTGCTCGGCTGCGCCGTCTAGGGCACAGCATCGACGTAGATTACGATGCCGGCGGAGGTGCGGCAGACAGTTTCATTGACGTGCCGCCGTACAAGCACTCCACGCATCTTAAGATTCAGATCGGGCACTATGTCGTCACCTCGATCGGGCTCATCATCCGTAAGGGCGATCCAGGTTGACCGCCTGCGCCTGCCCAACTCAATTGTGCCGCGCGGCTTGATCAGCCACGTCCATTTCGGCACATCGCGCCCGACGCTCCCGTTCGCATCCGATCCCCTGTAGCGTATCGAAGCTTGGACGCATGACGAAAATATTTGCGAAAGCCTTCACCTCGCCGGAGTCGCACAACTATCACGCGTACGTGACCAGCAGGAGCTACGCCGAAGCCGCGATCGCGATCTGTTGTCGCGTCCCACGGCGATGAGCAGCGACAAACCAATTTCCGCTCACCAGTTGCTTCACGCTGCGCGTCGTCCAGCTCAATGGCGCTTGCCTTTCGCATCGCCGGATCCAAAGTGCATCGGTACATACCTGGGAGTCGGCAGGCCAATAATAGGTGGCATTAAATACGAAGCACTGAATTAGAACCCGCGCTTCAACAGCAGCACGACGACCAGCCCCAGCAGCACGGCAACGACCACCAGCCAGCGGTTGCGCGTGCGCTGCGCGGCCGCGAGTTCCTTCAGCGCCGTGTCGGTCGCCGCCGGCGGCGCCAGCAGCCGCTGGTGAATCAGCCGCGGCAATTCGGGCAGCGCCGACATGAGGTATGGCGCCTCCGCCAGCAGGCGCCGCTGGAACGCGCGCGGGCCGAGCTGCTCGTTCATCCAGCGCTCGAGGTAGGGCTTGGCGGTCGTCCACAGGTCGAGGTCGGGGTCGAGCTGCCGGCCCAGGCCCTCGACGTTGAGCAGCGTCTTCTGCAGCAGCACGAGCTGTGGCTGGACCTCGACGTTGAAGCGGCGCGACGCGCGGAACAGCTGCATCAGCACGCGTCCCAGCGAGATCTGCGACAGCGGCCGCGAGAATATGGGCTCCAGCACGACGCGCACTTCCTTTTCGAGCTCATCGACGCGCGTGTCCGGCGGCACCCAGCCCGATTCGACGTGCGCCGTCGCCACGCGGTGGTAGTCGCGACGGAAGAACGCGATGAAATTCTGCGCGAGATAACTCTTGTCGCTGTCCGACAGCGAGCCGACGATGCCGTAGTCGAGGCCCACCCACTTGCCGTGGTGCGGCGGCTCGACGGCGACGAAGATGTTGCCCGGATGCATGTCGGCGTGGAAGAAGCCGTCGCGGAAGACCTGCGTGAAGAACAGCTCGACGCCGGTGCGCGCCAGCTTTTTCAGGTCGATGCCGGCGGCGACGAGACGGTCGACGTGCGATACGGGAATCCCGCTCATCCGCTCCATGACCATCACCTGCTCGTTGCACCAGTCCCAGTGGACGGCGGGCACCAGCAAGAGCCGTGAGTGGCGGAAGTTGCGGCCGAGCTGCGCGCAATTGGCCGCTTCGCGGGTAAGGTCGAGCTCGTCCTTCAGCGACTTCTCGAACTCCGCGACGACGTCGCGCGGCCGCAGCCGCCGGGCGTCGGCCGACAGGCGCTCGAGCACGGTGGCCGCCATCTGCAACAACGCAATGTCGTTGGCGATGACGGCATCGATGGCCGGCCGCAACACCTTGACCGCGACCGGCGTGCCGTCGGGCAGCTCCGCGAAATGCACCTGCGCGACCGAGGCGCTGGCGATCGGCGTGATGTCGAACGACGCGAACACCTCGCTGACGGGCTTCCGGTACGCCGCTTCTATCGTGGCGATGACCTGCTCCGCGGGAAACGGCGGCACCCGGTCCTGGAGTTTCGCCAGCTCGTCGGCGATGTCGGTGGGCAGGATGTCGCGCCGCGTCGACAGCACCTGGCCGAACTTGACGAAGATGGGGCCTAGCGCTTCCAGTGCCATCCGCAGCCGCACGGCGCGTGGCTGCGAGAGGTCGCGCCAGAACAGCGCGCGATTGACCCAGCGCACGCTGCGCAGCCGCTCGTGCGACAACACGATGTCGTCGAGACCGAAGCGCAGCGCGACAGTCGTGATGCGGGCGAGGCGGAAGAGGCGCACGCAGCCATTCTACGGGACGCCGCACGCAGTTCCTGACCATGTGCGAGCCTCGTTCAGCGGCGACGCGTCCGCATCGACCGTCGTTGCCTCATGCTGACTGCGACGGGCACCGAACCCGATAGGCGGGGGGGCGACCACCGGCTCGGGTTGCGAGCCGGTGGTCGGCGACGATACTCGTCGTTCCCGTCAGTTGCGCCGCAGGTAGCGAACGGCCACCAGCCCCGTCAGGAGCATCAGGAGGAAGAGGCCCCACTCGGAGAGCGTCGGGATGGGCGCCGTCGCGATTGGTGTGCCGCCACCCGTGATCGACATCGTGAAATTCAGCAGCGCGAGGCAGCCGTTCGCATCGGTGGCGGTGATCGTGAATCCGAAGGCGCCGATTGCGGTCGGCGTGCCGGTGATGGCGCCCGTTGCCGAGTTGAGCGACAACCCCGGCGGCAGTGCACCGCTCGAGACCGTGTACGTGTACGGCGGCGTGCCCCCGCTCGCGGTGACCGTCTGGTTATACGGGATCCCGAGGACCGGCGCCGACAGCGTCGCCGGACTCAGCGTGATCGCCGGGCAGGCGACCGCCGAAATCACGATGGTGTACGGCCTGCTTCCCGGACAGCCGTTGTTGTCCGTGGCGGTGATCGTGAAATTGAAGATTCCGGCGGTGGCCGGAGTTCCCGTGATCGCACCGGTCACCGGATTGAGTGACAGCCCGCCCGGGAGCGTCCCGCTGGAGACGGAATACGTGTACGGCGCCATGCCGCCGGAGGCGACCACCACCTGGCTGTAGGGGGTGCCGATGTGGCCGCTCGGCAGCGTCGGCGGATTCAGCGTGATCGCGGGGCAGGCCGCCGCCGCAATCACCATCTCGTAGGCCCGGCTGCCGGGACAGCCGTTGCTGTCGGTCGCCGTGATGGTGAAGTTGAAGGTCCCGAACGTGGTCGGCGTCCCCGTGATGGCGCCGGTGGCGGGATTGAGCGACAGCCCGCCCGGCAGCGTCCCGCTGGACACCGCATAGGTGTAGGGCGCGACCCCGCCGCTGGCCGTCACCGCCTGACTGTAGGACGTCCCGACGACGCCGGCCGGCAAACTGGCGGGGTTCAGCGTGACGACCGGACAAACGACCGGCGCCCCGGCGCATCCGGAGACGCTGTTGCCGGCCATCGTCACCGCACCGTTGCGCGCCAACGCCCGTCCGAGCAAGTTGGCGCCGGTGGTCATGGTGATGCTCGCGAGCGCGAGAATGTTGCCGGCGAACGAAGTGGTCGTGCCAAGCGTTGCGGAGCTGCCGACCTGCCAATAGACGTTGCAGGCCGAACCGCCATTGATCATGTTCACCGACGACCCGCTGGCGGTGGTGAGCGTGCTCCCGATCTTGAAGAGGAAGAGCGCGTTGGGATTGCCCAGCGCGTCAAGTGTGAGCGTTCCCGTCAACTGGGCCGACGACGCAAACCCGTAGACGCCCGGTGTGAGAGTGAGTCCGCCCAGGTCAACGCCGGTCAGGTCGACCAAGGTCGGCGTGCTGGCCAAGGCGTTGTACGCAGTGGTGAGATCGACCTGTGCCTGCGCGGCGATGGCGTCGGCCGAGTGGATGACGCCGGGCGGCGTCACGATGCCCGGAGGAAAGCCGGAAATCGCGCTGCCCGGGCTGATCCCGAGGTTCCCCGTGACGACGCTCGCGCCGACGTTGGTCACCGCCGAGCCCGCCAGCACGCCGAAATCAACGGCCGTTCCCAGTGAAATCTGCGCGGCCGCCGGCAGCGCGCCACCGAGAAGAGCGGCAAATCCCACAGCGGACAGCAAACCGCTGCCTAGAATTCGATCGAGTGTGGACTTGGCACGGGACATGGTCGCCTCTCAATCCTGGGGGGTTCCGCCCTGGATGAGGAAGTATGGCCATGACGTACGCAATGTCTCTGTGCGCTGGCGCACACAGAGCCGAATTTCCCGCGGGTCCGCCGAGGCGTGTCTGGAACCGCCGCAGCGGTGGCGCTCCGGAAAGCGCCCCCGGCAACGGCGACGCCAACCAGCATTGCCGTCGCCGTGCGCGCCGCCGAGCCAGCCCGGTCCGCAACGGTTCAGAACACGAACTTGGCGCGGCGCTTGCGGCCTCTCGAGGGCGATGCCGGCGGTGGGGTGCGCGGGTGGCGTTGTGCCGGCATCGCGCGCGCCGTCGGGTCCTGCACGGCGTCCGCATCGACCCGGACACCCGGGACGGGGAGCGCCGCGGGCGACGCTCCCTTTGCGTTGGTGCGCCCGGCATGGCGCACGTACTTGGAGGTGAAAGTCCTCTACACACCCGGCAAGGGGAAGTGTTAGCCGAACGGCAAGGGTGTCGCGGGCGACTGCGAATCTGGAGGAAGCTGAAGGCAAAGCGCTGGCCTGACGAACAGGAAGCGGATGAGGCGGCGTAGCGGAGTGAGGCGGCCAATATCGTCAAAGCTCGATACTTGCACGGAACGCTACGACGTAGATCCGACAGGCATAAGCGTGAAGGTGCGTGCGCAATACCCGGGGAGATCTGGCGATGTGCCTTGTGCTACTGACCTCGAGAGGGGTTGGGATGCGTCGCCAGAAGTCAGCCGAGGCCATAGTAGGCGTCTGCATGAGCCGAAGGGCCGAACGTGAAGTGCCGTGAGTAGGCGGCGGGACTCTCAAGGA
>JBDTNR010000274.1:0-5201 GCA_039933655.1 Betaproteobacteria bacterium
CGGCGCCGATCACCGTGGCGTTGCCGGCGTAGCGTGCCGCGAGCATCGTCCAGTCGTGGATCCAGCGCGCTTCGTCGTAGCTCGCGGTGTACCAGAGTTCCGATTGGCCGGCGGCGTCCGGACGATGGCGGTCGAGCAGGATGCGCAGTCCGATTTCACCGGCGTAAGCGACGATCCGGTCCATGATCTGCACGCCGGTGAGGCCGCCCAGGTCCGGATTTTGAGCGAAGTCGATGCCGTTGGGTGTGCTGCCGGCGTCGAACAGCTGGTTGCTGTACGGCAGGCGGATCGTGTTGTAACCCTCCGCCTTGATCTGGTCGAGCATCGAGCGGTAGCCGCGCACCCATAGGCCATGCGGAGCGAAGTTGCTCGTTTCCAGGCCGAACCAGTTGATGCCAGCAATGCGAATCGGTTGCTTGGCGCTGTCCTCGATCCGGTGGCCGTTGGTGTGCCAATAGCCGGCGCCGGGGTTCGCCGAGGCCAGTGCCGTCAACGCGATGAACGTGGCGCAAGCGCCGGTCGCGAAGGCGATGGCGGCGCGGATGAACCTGCTTGCAGGCATGGTGCGCATGGGGATGCTTACTCCTGGGAAATCGGCGATGGCGGGCGCGATGGTCGAAGCGCGGCGAGTGACCGGATCGCGGACGAAATGTGCTGACGAACCCGAAGCCGCGCGGCAGCCTACATGGTCTGCGCGACGAAGACTGCGTCCGGATTGCCGATGAACACGACAAAGGAGCCCGGTGAAACCGCGACGGGACTGTTCCCCGCGAACAGGCTGTCGAATGTCGTGTTGCCGTCTTTGGCATGGATCAGTATCCGCCCGTCCGCCGGGCCGGAGCTCTTGAAGGAAGTTCCCGATACCACCCTGCGCACGACATTGTGGCCATCCGGGCCGATGACGACGCGTTCGAATTGCTGCAACGGCGGCACGGATTCAGCGTCGGCGAACTCGAGAGCGCCGACTCTCAGCACTCTCCTGCCGTCCTTGTGGATGATCTCGAGGTCCACGAGGTCCGTCTCGTATTGCAGGATCATTTTGGTTCTGAATCGGTTCGCCAGGCCATACGGCGTCGCGTCGCCGTGATTGCCGGCATGCAGATGGATAACTCCCGGAAGCGCCTTGATCGAACCCGTCCTGTAGAGCCCGCTGTACATGAGCGTGACGAAGTCGGTCGCCCGCAGATTCTGCGGCACCCAGGTTCTGTCGTCGAACTCCGACGTATCCATGCCTTCATCCGGACCGACACCTTCTGCAATCGTGGCGACGCCACCTTTGTCGTCGACATGCTGCCGGAGAAGCTTCCCGCCATCATTCGCGTGCGCGAATGAAAAGCTCCGGCTGTCGGCAGCGTAGAACCGTCCGTCCCCTCGGTACAGAAAGGACTCGCCTGGTTCGAACTTGCCGTCGACGAGCCGTGCCGTATCCAGCCCATTGGCCGCCTGGTTGAAAGTCAGCTTGACCATGGCATGTCCTATGCCGGCATAGATCCCTGCAAACTGAAACAGTTGTTCGGGAATGGGCGCGACCGGAGGCAATGGCGGGGGTGCCATGCCGGCTCCCGATACGGCGCCGCTATCCTCCAGCGCGGCCCACATGATGCGTTTGCTCATTTCGATCACAACGCCGCCCGGCAACGTCGCCGGTCCGGCCAGGATGGTGGCCACCGCGATGTTCTGCCTGGGCGCCACATACATCTGACTTTTGAAGAACACGGTAAAGCCGTCCTTGCCAAGTACGGTAAGCCCTCTGGCGGCAAACTCGGGTTCGGCAACGCTATCCCAGCCCAGCCCAGCCTCGGTCAGGCTGAAGCCCGACCCAAGACGTCCTGGCTGTCTATTCTGAAGCTCCTTCATCGAGGACGCGCTGAGCAGTTCGCCGTCCAGGAACGCCCGCGAAAAAAGGCACAGATCGACCGCGGTGGTGGTCAGCCCGCCGGTACCTCGGGCGTTCACGATTTCGGGTGGCAGCATCAGGTCCGGGAAGTCGGGAGCGTAGGCTGCGGCAATGTTGCGATTGCCTTCCCTGAATGAATAACTGGAGTCGCCCATGCGGGCCTTCGTGAATATCTCGCGCCGCACGAAATCCGCAAAGGTCATGCCGGAGACTCGTTCGATCACGGCCTGCGCGACGGTGAAGCAGTCGTTGCAGTAGACATTGATGTCGCCCGGATTGCTTTTCAGCGGAGTGTCCCGCAGCAGCGCCAATGTTTCGTTCACGTAGGAAAGGTTTTCCTTCGAGGCGAAGAGCTTGTAGTAGTTGGTTCCCGGCATTCCCGACGTATGGTCGAGCAGCGTACGGATCGTGATCCGGCGGTAGCGGTTGTCGTTCATCCTGAACTGCGGCAAATAGTGCACGACGGGCTTGTCGAGATCGATCCGGCCCTGATCACGCAGGCGCAACATCGCGACCGCCGTAAACACCTTGCTGATGGAACCCGCATTGAACTGGGTCTCCGCGTCGGGACGGCTGGACCTGCCGCTGCCGATCGTTCCGTAGGCCTCGGCATGGACGATGTTGCCGTCGACCATCACGGCGGTGGTCACGCTGAACACGCCAGCGGATTCGAGCGCTGCCGTTGCCTCCTTGCGGGCCACGGCCGCGGTGTTGGCATAGCGGTCATCTGCGGCGCCAGGGCTGGAAGCCCACGCCAATACCAGCAGCCACAGCGCGATCATGACGACACGACTGCTCATTGCACACTCCAGTTGCGGATGCAACGTTCAACGGACGTGGGGAGTGTCGCGGCCCTGCGAGCGCTGGTCAATGGGAGTCGCCACGTGATCGTCCTTCGAAGGACATCGCCTACGGACCGCGGGCGTCGTTCGGTGAGCGTCCGGATCTGCCGGGTATCGATCGGGGCGAATGGCTACCATCTGTTCCCGCAGCGAAATGGCCAGGCCGTTTGCCGCTGACGCATGGGTGTGTGCGAGCTGACCATTCGGAACGCGCGCAATCCACACTGGATCAAAGCGCGCGGGCCGTCCCCTTACGCGAGGATAGATCGTGCCGGGTTTCCAACGACTGTCGTGGCCGCTGGCACGTCGCGGTTCACCACGCTGCCCGCGCCGATAACCGCATCGTCGCCGACGTTCACGCCGGGGAGAATGATGGCGCCTCCCCCGATCCAGACATTGCGACCAATTCGGACGGGTCGCCCGCACTCGAGACCGGCGCGCCGCTGCTCGGGGTCGCGCGGATGATCCGCGGCGTAGATCTGGACTCCGGGGCCCATCTGCGTTCCGTCCCCGATGGCCACTTCGACGACATCGAGGATCACGCAGTTGAAATTCAGGAACACCCCGGACCCCAGGTGAATGTTGAACCCGTAATCGCAGTGGAATGGCGGGCGGATGACCGCACCCTCTCCGACTGCCGCCAATCGCTCGGCGAGCAGTGTGCGCCGGGCGTCCGTCGATTGGCCGAGCGAGGCGTTGTACCGGACCAGCCACTGCCTGGTGTCCGCCTGCGCGGCCCGAACATCCGCCGCGGCGGGGTTATAGGGCAGGCCAGCCACCATCTTTGCAAGTTCACTGCCCGAATTCAACATGTCGCTCCGCCAGCCAGCCGCCGCGTCGGCGGACCGGTTCGGCCTGCGCGCGCACCCCGAATGACTATACAGCGATTGGCGTGTCCGTGGCCTCGACCGCGCCGGCAGCCCTTAGGCGCCGTGCGATTCCGTTTGCGCCGCCTGCACGAAGTGGGCGAGCGCCGGCCCCAGCGCTCGCATCAGTACCTGGACGCGAGTCGTGTTTTTAAGTTCCGGATGGGTGATGAGCCACATGGGCGTTTGGAGCGCGACGATCGGGGCGCTCAGCGGCTGCAGGTCGGGTACGCGGGCCTCGAGGAAACTCGGGAGCACGGCGATGCCCAGGCCGGCGCGCACCATCATCAGGGCGTGGCTGAAGCCGTCCACGCGCAGCACCACGCACTCATCCGGCACTTCGGTGGCGAGCCAGCGATCGAACTTGAGATCGCGCGCATCGCGCTCAAAGCCGATCCAGCGACGCTCGAGCACCAGGTCCTCGATGGCGCGTGCCGGTATCGCCGTACGGCCGCGGCGGCGCCCGTAGACCTTGAACGTCATTTCGACGAGCCGCCGGCCGGCCAGCCAATCCGGCACGGTGTCCGAGACGCGGATCGCCACGTCGACTTCACGCCGCCGCAGGCTCGCATGCTCTCGCGTTCCCGCCAGTTCGATCTGAACCTCGGGAAATGCCGACGCGAACTGGGCCAGGATCGGCGGCAGCAGGTGGTCGATCACCACCGGCGCCACGCTGACGCGGACGCGGCCGCTGGGACGCAGATCCTGGCCCAGAACTCGCGTCTCGGCGACGCGCGCGATCGGCTCGAACTCCCGTGCCGCCTGCTCGATCTCGTGTCCGGCGACCGTCGGCGTATACCGGCCCCGAACGCGCTCGAACAACCGCGTCTTCAATCGGGCCTCGATGGCTTCCAGCTTGCGCAACAGGGTCGAATGTGTCATGCCGAGTGGCGTGCAGGCCTTGGCCACGCTGCCCTGCTGCGAGACCACCAGCACGGTGTGGAAGTCCGTCCACGACAACTGTGGCCGATGCGCCGGCATCCCGATATGACCGGCGGCAACGGCGGTGCGCCTGCGGTTAGTTTTCATTTTTGCAAATTTGGATTGTAAAACAATGATTTTACTTTGCACATTTGAAAAGCGAGAATAGTCCTGCTCGGGGGGCATCCGCCCACTCAGATGAACTGTCTGCCGGAGACCGAAATGCGGCGAATCAGTAATCTTCTCGCGTGGGGCGCGCTGTTGGTGGTCGCGGCGCTGATCGTATTGAATTGGTCGACGCTCATGGTGTCCGCCTCGTTCGACCTCGTGGTTGCGAAGATCCAAGCCCCGGTGGGCGCAGTGATGCTGGTGCTGGCTGCGGTCCTGCTGGCGCTGTTCTTCGTGGCCTACGTGCAAAACCTGATCGGCTCGCTGCTCGAGACGCGCGGCCTGCTAAAGGAAGTGCAACGGGTGCAGGAACTCGCGGACAAGGCGGAAGCGTCGCGCATCGAAAGCCTGCGCCAGGTGATGATGACGGAGTTCGGACGACTCAACGAGCGCCTCGACGCCGCGGCTCAAACGCCGCCGCCTCCAGAGCAACTCAGCGGCGGGCAATCGCCGGCGTCGAACATTCTTCCGCCCCCCATGTAGCACCGGAAATGACAGCGAACGCCG
>JBDTNR010000275.1:0-5195 GCA_039933655.1 Betaproteobacteria bacterium
AAAGCCGACCAGAACCGTCGTGTCCCGGACCTGTGCGGCCAGCGCCGCCAGCTCGCTGGCGCAGGCGTCGATGAACGCCGGGCGCAGCAGCAGGTCTTCCGGCGGGTAGCCGCACAGCGAGAGTTCCGGCGTCACCACGAGCGCGGCACCGACGCGCCGCCCCTCCTCGGTCGCCGCCAGGATGTCGCGCGCGTTCGCCGCGAGATCGCCGACCCGCTGGTTGAGCTGTGCAATGGCGATCTGCATCGTGGAATCTTAGCATCGCGCGCGGGTCGAACCGGCCGTGTGCATGGACAACGCTTGACCGCGCTTGAGTGTCGTGCCCGATCACGCCAGAATGGAATCATCCTATGCGCGCGCCCGTTCCCTTCGTTCCCCCGCCGATGCCCGTTGTCGCCGCGCCCGTGATCCGCGACGACGTGGCGCTGCGCGCGATCGCGCCCGCGGACTGGAACGCGCTGACTGGCGGGCAGCCGTTCCTCTCGCACGCGTTCCTGACGGCACTGGGCACGACGGGCTGCGCCGTGCCGCGAACCGGGTGGTCGCCGCATTTCCTGACCGCGTGGCGCGGCGACTCGCTGGTCGGCGCCCTGCCGTTGTACGCGAAGGCGCACAGCTACGGCGAATACGTGTTCGACTGGGGCTGGGCCGAGGCCTATCGCCGTCACGGCCGCCGCTACTATCCGAAGCTCGTGGCCGCGATTCCGTTCACGCCGGTGCCGGGGCCGCGCGTGCTGTCCGCGGAAGCGAGCGTGCGCCGCGCGCTGCTCGAGCAGGCGCTCGAGTTCGTTCGCCGTGGCGAATACTCGTCGCTGCATCTGCTGTTTCCGCCGGACGCCGAAGCGGCCGAGGGCGAGGCACTGGGCATGATCCCGCGGCAAGGAGTGCAGTTCCACTGGACCAATCCGGGCTATCGCGACTTCGCGGACTTCCTGGCCGCGTTCGCGCACGACAAGCGCAAGAAGGTGAAGCAGGAGCGGCGGCGGCTGGCGGCAGCCGGCGTCACGTTCGAGCGCAAGCTCGGTCGCGACGTCACCGCCGCCGAATGGGCGTTCTTCTTCCGGTGCTACGAGGGCACGTACGTCGCGCATCACTCGACGCCCTACCTCACGCCCGAGTTCTTCGCGGAGATCGGCCGCACGCTGGCCGACCACGTGCTGCTCGTCGTCGGCTCGCGCGATGGCCAGCGACTGTGCGCGGCGCTCGACGTCTTCGATGCGGGTACGCTATGGGGTCGCTACTGGGGGACGACCGAATACCTCTCCGGGCTGCACTTCGAGGCGTGCTACTACCAGGCGATCGAGTTCTGCATCGAACAGCGGATCGAACGCTTCGAAGGCGGCGCGCAGGGGCTGCACAAGCTGGCGCGCGGCTTGCGGCCCGTCGCCACCCACTCGCTGCACGCGGTCGGCGACCGCGCCTTCGCCGCCCCCATCGCCGACTTCTGCGAGCGCGAGCGCCTGGACGTCTCGCATTCGCTCCATGAGCTCGAGTCGTCGTCGCCGTTTCGCAACGGCGCAGGCCCCGACCCGGTCGCCTAAAACGATACGCGATGCTGATCTACTACACCGACCACTTCGTGCTGCCGCTGCCGCCGGGCCACCGCTTCCCGATGCGCAAGTACGCGGCGCTGCGCGAGCGGGTCGCCGCCGCGGCGGGCGACCTGCTGCGCGTACCGCCCGCGGCGACCGACACGGAGCTCGCCCGCGCGCACGACCCCGCGTACGTCGCGGCCGTGTGCAACGGCACGCTCGACGCGCGCGAGCAAAAGCGCATCGGCTTTCCGTGGTCGCCGGCGATGATCGAGCGCTCGCGGCGTTCCGCGGGCGCCACTCTCGCGGCGTGTCGTAGCGCGCTCGCCTCCGGTTGCGGCGTCAACCTGGCCGGCGGCACGCACCATGCCCACCGCGCTCACGGCGAGGGCTTCTGCGTGTTCAACGATGCGGCGGTCGCCGCGCGCGCCATGCAAGCCGAAGCGCTGGCCGCGCGCGTGCTGATCGTCGACCTCGACGTACATCAGGGTGACGGTACCGCCTCGATCTTCGCCGGCGACGCGAGCGTGTTCACGTTCTCGATGCACGGCCGCAACAATTTTCCGTTCCGCAAGCACGGCTCCGACCTCGATGTCGAACTCGACGACGGCACCGGCGACGCGAGCTATCTCGCCGCGCTGGACGTCGCGTTGCCATGTGTGCTGGCAGGCGCGCGGCCCGACCTCGTCATCTACCTGGCCGGCGCCGATCCCTTTTGCGGCGACCGGTTGGGCAAGCTCGCACTCAGCAAGGCCGGGCTCGCAGCGCGCGACCGGAAGGTGCTCGGCATGCTGCGCGAGGCTTGCCTGCCGGTGGCCATCGCGATGGCCGGCGGCTACGCCGAGAGTGTCGACGACATCGTCGACATCCATTTCGCCACCGTGTCACTGGCGCTCGAACTCTGGGGCGACGTCGCCGCCGATCCAGCCGTTTGCGGCAAGCCACGCCTGCGCGCCCGGATCAGCGCCTGAAACGGCGTCCGCGCGCGGTGCGCATGCTAGACTTTTCGTTCACATCCTTGGTCTCGCCACTCCCATGTCATCACCGCTTCTCCTCGTCCGTGACGGCCCGGTCGCCACGCTCACGCTCAATCGACCCGAGGCGCTGAACGCGCTCGATTTCTCGCTGATGGACGCGCTGATCGACGCCGCCGCGGATGTCGCCGCCGACGACCGCCTGCACGTCGTCGTCATCCGCGGCGCGGGCAAGCACTTCATGGCGGGCGGCGATCTGCGGACGTTCGCCGGCGAGCTCGCGAAGCCGGCCGTGCAGCGCGCGGCGGACTTCCGCCGGATGATCGCGCGCCTCCACTCGGCGATCGAGGCGTTCCAGCGGATGCCGCACCCGGTCGTCGGCGGTGTGCAGGGCGCGGTGGCGGGCTTCGGTCTGTCGCTGATGAACGCATGCGACCTGGTCGTCGCGGCGGACACCACGTATTTCGCCTCCGCGTACCGCAACATCGCGCTGACGCCGGACGGCGGCGGCTCGTGGGCACTGCCGCGCATCGTCGGCATGCGGCGCGCGATGGAGATCATGCTGCTCGGCGAGCGGTTCGACGCGCAGCAGGCGCTGGCGTGGGGCCTCGTCAACCGCGTCGTTCCCGCTGCCGATCTCGACGCGGCCGTGGCCGCCATCGTGCAGTCGCTGGCGCAGGGCCCGGTGCTCGCGCTGCGCAACGCCAAGCGCCTGCTGCGCGAATCGCTCGCGCGCTCGCTGTCCGAACAGCTCGACGCCGAAGCGACGAGCTTCGGCGCCTGCGCCGGCACGGCCGACTTCGCCGAGGGCCTCAACGCCTTCTTCGAAAAGCGTCCGGCGCAGTTCGACCGGCGCGACCGGGAATCCCCACGATGACGACACTCTCCGGCAAGACGCTCTTCGTGAGCGGCGGCTCCCGCGGCATCGGGCTCGCGATCGCGCTGCGCGCCGCGCGCGACGGCGCGAACATCGTGATCGCCGCGAAAACCACCGAACCCAATCCGAAGCTGCCAGGCACGATCTTCAGCGCGGCCGCCGAAATCGAGCGGGCCGGCGGCCAGGCGCTGCCGATCGGCTGCGACATTCGCGACGAGGCTGCCGTCGCCGCCGCGGTCGCCGCCGCCGTGCAGCGCTTCGGCGGCATCGACATCCTCGTCAACAATGCCAGCGCGATCAGCATGACGGGCACGCTGGCCACGCCGATGAAACGCTTCGACCTGATGTTCGGCGTCAACGTCCGCGGCACCTACCTGTGCTCGCAGGCCTGCCTGCCGCATCTCCTCGCTTCCGCCGCGGCCGGTCGCAATCCGCACATCCTGACGCTGTCGCCACCGCTCAACATGGACGCGCGCTGGTTCGCGCCGCACGTTGCGTATACGATGGCCAAGTACGGCATGAGCATGTGCGTGCTCGGGATGGCGGAGGAATTCCGCGACGCGGGCATCGCCGTCAACGCGCTGTGGCCGCGCACGGTCATCGCGACGGCAGCCATCGCGATGATCCCGGGCGCGCGCGAGCAGGTCGACCACATGCGCACGCCGGAGATCATGGCCGACGCCGCGCACGCGGTGCTCACGCGCGACGCGCGCAGCACCACCGGCATATTCTTCATCGACGAGGACGCGCTGCGCCAGGCGGGCATCACCGACCTGACGCCGTACGCGGTGAAGTCGGGCGTGCCGCTGCTGCCCGATCTCTTCCTCTGACACGCGCTGCCGCGTCAAGCACCAACCCGTGACGCGTCCGCGCCGCACCTGGCTGTTCGTCCCCGGCGCCGATGCGAAGGCGCACGCGCTGGCCGAGCGCTCGGGCGCCGACGTGCTCATCCAGGAACTCGAGGACTTCACGCCACCGTCGCTGCGGCCGCAGGCGCGCGCGATGGCCGCGACGCTGTATGCGCGCTGGCGCGCGGCGGGCGCGCTGGCGGCGGTGCGCGTGAATTCGCTGGAGACCTGCGGTCGCGACGACCTGGCGGCAGCGCTTGCAGGCCGCCCCGATATCGTGATGATGTCGAAGGTGTGCACACCCGACCAGGTCCGCGCGCTCGACGCCGTGACAGGCGGCACCTTCGATCTCGTGCCCAACATCGAGACGGCGGCCGGACTGATGCGCACGTACGACATCGTCTGCGCCAGTCCGCGCGTGACCGCCGCGCTGGTGGCCAGCGAGGACATGGTGGCTGATCTCGGCACGTCAAGGAGCCGCGCCGGGGACGAACTCGCCTACGTCCGCGCGCGCTTTCTCGTCGAATGCCGCGCCGCCGGCGTGGAGGCGATCGACTGCCCGTACACGTTCAGCGACACGCGGGGCGCCGCGAATGATGCGCGACACGCGAGGAAGCTCGGCTACCGCGCGAAGAGTCTCGTCGTACCCGGCCACGCCACCGCAATCAATCGCGTGTTCACACCGCAGCCGGCCGAGATCGTGCGGGCGCGGCGCATCGTCAGCGCCTTCGAGAAGGCGCGTGCCGCGGGACGGGAGCGCGCGACGGTCGACGGTGCACTGATCGAAGTACCGATCTACGCGGCGGCGCGCCGGCTGCTCGATTCGCTGGCGCTGTCGGCCGGCTGACGCTTGAAGGGAGAATCGCCGCTAGCGGAACTGCGCGAAGAGGTCGCCCTCGGGCCACGCGCGCACCTGCTGGATGAACCGGATCACCTTCGGCTTGACGAGTGCGAGCGCGCCGGT